>NZ_JBFRJF010000019.1:0-185414 GCF_041468745.1 Vibrio sp. 10N.286.52.F8 | reverse complement strand
CGAGATGCGAGATGCGAGAGAGTATGGCAAAGCCAAATTACAGGCAATAAAAAAGGAGAACCGAAGTTCTCCTTTTCTTAAACCTTTAAGCTAACTCTAAATTATAGAGATGCTTTCGCTTTTTCAACTAGAACAGCAAATGCTGCTTTGTCGAATACTGCGATGTCAGCAAGAATCTTACGGTCGATCTCGATAGATGCTTTCTTTAGGCCATTGATGAAACGGCTGTAAGATAGACCATTTTGACGAGATGCCGCGTTGATACGTGCAATCCAAAGTTGACGGAATTGACGTTTCTTGTTGCGACGGTCACGGTAAGCGTATTGACCAGCTTTGGTAACTGCTTGGAAAGCTACGCGGTAAACACGTGAACGTGCTCCGTAGTAACCTTTAGCTTGTTTTAGAACTTTCTTATGACGTGCACGAGCTTGTACACCACGTTTTACGCGAGGCATTATGCTTCTCCTAAACTAAACGAATTTATAAACTAAAAAGAATTAAGCGTATGGCATCATACGTAGAACTTGAGCAACTTCACATTTAGGAAGGATCGAGTTCGGACGTAGCTGACGCTTGTTCTTAGTAGTACGCTTAGTCAGGATGTGACGTTTACCAGCGTGCTTAAACTTAATACCACCAGCAGTTTTCTGGAAACGCTTAGCAGCACCTTTGTTGGTTTTCATCTTAGGCATGATGAATAACTCCGCATTGTTGAGTTGTTAATAACATAGTAATTAGGGCGAATAAAACCCCGCAACCTGAGGCTGCAGGGTTCAATTACTTGCAAAGCCGTTAATTACTTCTTTTTAGGGGCCAACACCATGATCATCTGGCGACCTTCAATTCTCGTTGGGAAAGATTCGACTACTGCAAATTCTTCAGTATCCGCTTTCAAACGATTAAGAACGTCAACACCGATTTCTTGGTGAGCCATTTCGCGGCCACGGAAGCGAATTGTTACCTTCACTTTGTTGCCGTCTTCTAGGAAACCAGTCAGGTTGCGTAGTTTTACCTGATAGTCTCCAATATCAGTTCCAGGTCGGAATTTAATTTCCTTGATCTGAACCTGCTTTTGCTTCTTCTTCTGCTCTTTCGCAGCTTTGCTCTTCTCGAAGAGGAACTTACCGTAGTCCATCACACGACAAACTGGCGGCTCGGCGTTAGGGCTGATCTCTACAAGATCCATACCAGCTTCATTTGCAGCTTCCATCGCTTCAGCGATTGATACTACACCAACAGCTTCGCCGTCTGCGCCAGTTAGACGCACTTCACGAACGCCACGAATGTCACCGTTTAAACGGTGCTGGTTTTGTTTGGCCGGTTGTTGGCCACGTCTTCCGCCTTTAATAGCTATTCCTCCAGATTGAGCTTACGGCTTGAAACCTCGGCTTGGATGTATGAAATAAAGTCATCCACTTTAAATTTGCCAAGGTCCTTACCTTTACGTGTACGTACTGCAATTTCGCCGGCTTCCATTTCTTGGTCACCACACACAAGCATGAACGGTACACGTTTCAAAGTATGTTCGCGGATTTTAAAGCCAATCTTCTCATTTCTCAAGTCTGCTTTGACTCTAAATCCACTTTTTTGCAGTTTTTTCGTAATTTCTTGTACATATTCAGACTGTTTGTCTGTAATGCCCATTACAACTGCTTGTTCTGGCGCCAACCACGTTGGGAAGAAGCCAGCGTATTCTTCAATAAGAATACCAATGAAGCGTTCTAGTGAACCTAAAATCGCGCGGTGGATCATAACTGGCGTGTGACGCTCGTTATCTTCACCTACGTAAGTAGCACCTAAACGTTCTGGTAATGCAAAATCGAGCTGCACTGTACCACATTGCCAAGCGCGGTCCAAACAATCATGCAAAGTAAATTCAATCTTAGGTCCGTAGAACGCACCCTCGCCTTCTTGAATCTCGTATGCAATGTCCATTGCCTCTAGCGCTTGCTTAAGGTCAGCCTCTGCACGGTCCCACATTTCGTCTGAACCTACACGCTGTTCTGGACGAGTAGATAGCTTAACAACGATGCTTTCGAAGCCGAAAGTTGTGTAAGTATCGTAAACCATTTCAATACAAGCTTTAACTTCTTGTTGAACTTGGTCTTCAGTACAGAATACGTGAGCATCATCTTGAGTGAAGCCACGAACACGCATAATGCCGTGAAGTGCGCCAGACGGCTCGTTACGGTGACATGAGCCGAACTCAGCCATACGTAGCGGTAGATCACGGTAAGATTTCAAACCTTGGTTGAAGATTTGAACGTGACCAGGACAGTTCATTGGCTTGATAGCGTATTCACGGTTCTCTGAAGAAGTAGTGAACATCGCTTCAGCGTACTTATCCCAGTGACCAGAGCGTTCCCAAAGAACACGGTCCATCATTAATGGGCCTTTAACTTCTTGGTAATCGTACTCAGTCAGTTTTTGACGAATAAATACTTCTAGCTCACGGAAGATAGTCCAACCGTTGTGGTGCCAGAACACCATGCCTGGTGCTTCTTGCTGCATGTGGAATAGGTCAAGCGCTTTACCGATTTTACGGTGGTCACGTTTAGCCGCTTCTTCTAGGCGCACAAGGTGAGCTTTAAGTGCCTTCTTGTCGTGGAATGCAGTGCCGTAGATACGTTGAAGCATCTTGTTGTCACTGTTACCACGCCAGTATGCACCCGCTACGTTAAGTAGAGTGAAGTGCTGGCAGAAGCTCATGTTAGGCACGTGTGGACCACGACACATATCGATGTATTCTTCGTGATGGTACAGGCCTGGACGATCGTCTTTAGAAACGTTCTCGTCCAAGATTTCAATCTTGTAAGTCTCGCCGCGAGCTTCGAATGCGTCGCGCGCTTCCTGCCAGCTAACTTTCTTCTTAACAACCTGGTATTTGGTCTTCGCTAGCTCTTTCATGCGCTTTTCGATCTTTTCTAGATCGTCTTGCGTTAGAGAGTGCTCAAGATCGATATCGTAGTAGAAACCGTTATCGATAGTAGGACCGATCGCCATTTTCGCTTCTGGAAAAAGCTGCTTAACCGCGTGGCCTAAAAGGTGAGCACAAGAGTGACGAACGATTTCAAGGCCATCAACTTCATCTTTAGCTGTGATGATTTCTAGGCTTGCATCGTTTTCGATAAGATCACAAGCATCAACACGCTCGCCGTCTACACGACCAGCAATGGTAGCTTTCGCAAGACCAGGACCGATTGATAGGGCAACATCTAGAGTTGATACAGGGTTGTCAAATTGACGCTGACTACCGTCAGGAAGAGTAATAATTGGCATTATTTGTCCTTTACAGTGGTGTTGCACACCAAGCAACACATGAAAATGTTTAATATATGTCTTTCAATCAACGAGTACGCTGATTGGGGATATATGCATAATAAATATACCCACATAGAAGCAAATACAGATGCCACATCTGTGAGTAGCCGAACATTGTAACGAAATAATATGAAATGACAATGTTAGTCCCGTAGCACCACAAAAACTATATGACTGA
Source organism: Vibrio sp. 10N.286.52.F8 (assembly GCF_041468745.1). Classification (NCBI taxonomy): domain Bacteria; kingdom Pseudomonadati; phylum Pseudomonadota; class Gammaproteobacteria; order Vibrionales; family Vibrionaceae; genus Vibrio; species Vibrio sp. 10N.286.52.F8. The sequence goes on along the minus strand of NZ_JBFRJF010000019.1, from coordinate 181,915 downwards.
AATGTCTCTTCTATATAGATCCTTCTAACGCCTAACCCATAGTTCAATCAGTAATTCGTTGGCTTTATCTACAATACAAAAAAGCCGAACGGATAAGTTCGGCTATAGAAATCGTACTGTCTTGTCTCTATTAATAGAAAAAGCGACTACTAACAGAAAGGGAACTACGCACTCATGATTCTTGATACAGCGTTGCGAATGTCTGAATCGGCAGCGTTCGCAGGCAAGCTGAATGAGATGTATTGATCGCCACGGAAGCTCATTGAGCGATCGATTTCTGCTAGGCAGTGAACCATTGAGCCTTCAACGATGAATGACAGCTCGATCTCTTTATTATTCATGAAACCGCCGCTGCGAAATTCAATCTCTTGGTAACAACCCGAACGAGAAGCAAAGTTGTTGCCTTTTAAGAAGCCCTTCTCTACGTCAGCTTTCACCATTGCCATACCGGATGCTTCCACGCCTTGGATGATTTTAGCAACTGTTGGCAGTGGGTGTACGGAGATAAAGTCACGGTCTTTAGGGTCAATCGCGAAGCCTATATCTAGGTTGGTTTCAACCCACACATGGCATTGGTTCATTTGTGCGTTCAACGCGGTGACTGGCGTTTCATCATTTAACTTAAGACGGAATGGAACCAGTTTGGTTTCGTCCGGTTGGATAACGAAAGGCTCTACGGCTTGAATACGACCCAGTGAAAAGGTTTCGTAGCTGGTGCTATCTTCCGTTTCTACTTTTACTTCTGTGTTGAGAACCAAGTTGATCAGGTCGATTTGTTGCTCAACGTCACCACCAACAATGTGAACATTGCCAGACAACTCTCCACCTTGGAAAACTTCAATATTATCTAAGACAGTATCAACCTTTGCTGCACCGATGCCCAACGAGGCCTTTAATTTCTTAAACATATTATTTCCCTTTCTAATTATCTGATTTACGAATAGTTATTGCGTGACAATTTGCGACACTTGCCTCACAGAATCAAACAATTTGCCCCATCTATGTTGAATAAGGTCACATTGCCCGAGGAAATGTTGAAATCGTGAAAAATTCCGTTACTCTATTTGTATAGTCAAATAAGGTTTCATTATGTCGAAAGCACCGCTCTACCTTCAGATAAAACAGTTCATAGATGACAAGATCAGCAGTGGTCATTGGCCGGTGGGTTACCAAATCACCACAGAACTCGAACTTACCGAGCAGTTCAATGTGAGTCGAATGACGGTCAATAAAGCCATTCGAGATCTTGTGTCTGAAGGCAAGCTCATCAGGAAACCAAGACTGGGGACTTTTGTTTGTGAACCCGACGAAAAAGCGCAATCTCCGTTGCTTGATATCAACAACATAGCGCAAGAGATCAAAGACCGAGGCCAAACGTATACTAGCCAAGTTATCAAGCACGATAGTATCAAGGCTGATGAAAGCACGGCTACACGGTTAGGTGTGATGATTAACGCAGAAGTGTTCTATAGTGAAATCATACACTTTGCGGACAACGCACCGATTCAATTGGAAGCGCGCTGGGTGAACTCTCAAGCCGCTCCAAAATACCTAGAGCAAGACTTTTCAACCTCTACGCCCAACGAATACCTTTCAAAAAGCTGCCCGTTAAGTGCTATCGAGCACACGGTTGAAGCCATTATTCCAGATTCTCAAATCAGAACGTCACTAAAGCTATCTGAATCAGAACCTTGCCTTCTTTTGAATAGAAGAACATGGAGCAAAGAACGCCTCATCAGCTTTGCATTGCTCTACCACCCTGGCTCTAAGTACAAATTAAGCTCCAAGATACTTCTAGATTAAAGAACATCATCCTGATCGCCGATCACATTTTTGCAACATCAACTTGATTCGGGTCAGCGTTTAGCCTATTTATTTGTATATACATTTAATGTTTAGCAAAGATCTAGGTGATTATGAATTTGATCCTCAAAAACGCACGAGTGGTCTCCATGAGTTCGGGAGCCGACGGTTATCAGCCCTCTTCCCCTCAAGATATCGTTATCGAAGACGGTAAGATCGTGTCTATCTCTTGTTCAAACCATGAGGCTCATGCTTATGAGGTAGAACAACCGAGCACTGATAACTCTGCGGATTACATCACCTATGATTGCAAAAACAAGCTCGTTACCCCAGGTCTGATTGATTGCCACACTCACCTCGTATTTGCAGGCAATCGCGCCAACGAATTTGAACAGCGTTTGAATGGTATCTCTTACACCGACATCGCCAAACAAGGCGGCGGGATTCTTGCGACAGTCACTGCAACACGCGCAGCGCAAGAGTCTGAACTGGTTGAAATAGCAATACCTAGACTCGATGGCCTGCTAAGAAGTGGCGTAACCAGCATCGAAGTAAAATCGGGCTATGGTTTAACACTTGAAGACGAACTCAAGATGTTACGTGCAGCTAAAGCGTTAGAAAATCATCGCCGAATTAAGATCACTACCACTCTCCTTGCAGCACACGCAGTACCGCCAGAATACAAAGAACAACCAGATCGTTACATAGATCTGGTTTGCCAAGAGATCATTCCTAAAGCTGCGGGGCAAGGGCTCGCCGATGCCGTTGACGTGTTCTGCGAATCTATCGGCTTCAACTTAGAACAAACCGAACGTGTATTTGCAGCTGCCAAAGCACATGGGCTAGCGATTAAAGGTCACACTGAACAACTTTCAAATATGGGCGGCAGTGCGCTCGCAGCTAAATACGGTGCACTCTCTGTCGACCATGTTGAATACCTTGATGAAACCGGAGTAAAAGCACTGGCAGAATCAGGCACAGTCGCCACCTTATTACCCGGGGCTTTCTACTTCTTGAAAGAGACTCAACAGCCACCTATTGCTTTACTTCGTGAACACAAAATCCCAATGGCGATCGCGACCGACCTAAACCCCGGCACATCTCCCTTTGCAGACTTAACGCTGATGATGAACATGAGCTGCACCCTGTTTGGTACGACGCCTGAAGAAGCGCTACGCGGTGTAACTTGTAACGCTGCCGCTGCCATTGGTGAGTCACAAACCAAAGGCAAAGTCGAAATCGGTTATGCCGCAGATTTGGCTATCTGGAACATCGACCACCCTGCCGATCTAAGCTATCAAGTCGGTGTTCCTCATCTGCATAAACGCATTGTTAATGGCGAGGTGTGTCATGACTCAATCTAAATCCAACGGTATCCAAGAGAACGCAACAACCATGCATAACTTTGTGTGGACAGGGCGTAATGATCTTGAAGATGGCGCACTCGGTACTCGCGTTCATCACATTACCAAGCAAGTACAAAGTAGTGGCTTAAGTGACGAGCTGACTGACAGCGCTATCGCCTTGGTTGGCTTTGCCAGCGATGCCGGTGTTGCAAGAAATAAAGGACGCGTAGGCGCGAAACAAGCACCTAACTTGATACGCCAAGCTCTGGCGAATATGGCTTGGCATAGTGACGCACGCATCGCCGATCTCGGTGATATCGAATGCAATGACGATCAATTAGAAGTAAGCCAAAAACAGTGTGCATCTGTGATTGCCAATGCTCTATCAACTAACAAAGTGATTACCCTTGGCGGTGGTCACGAAGTGGCTTGGGCATCTTTTCAAGGTCTCGCTGAGCACCTAAATAACATTCAATCAGAACACAATCCTAAGATCGGCATCGTTAACTTTGATGCTCACTTTGATCTTCGTGAATTTGAAAGCGACATCGCCGATATTAAACCGAGCTCAGGCACGCCTTTTAACCAGATAAGTGATTACTGCCACATACATCAATGGCCGTTTCATTACGCTTGTCTTGGCGTTAGCGCGGCTAGTAATACCAAAGCGCTGTTTAACAAAGCTGACCAACTGGGCGTGTGGTATGAACACGACCGCAACATGACTCAAGTAAACCAAGTCGCTCAGCTGGTTAAGTTACAAAAATTCATCGCTGAGTGTGATTACCTCTATCTCACTATCGACCTTGATGTTTTCCCCGCAGCTACTGCGCCGGGAGTAAGTGCACCAGCGGCAAGAGGCGTGTGCTATGAAGCACTCGCTCCTTTTCTAGAACAGATTTTCCAACACAGCGAAAAACTCATTATCGCGGACATTGCGGAATACAACCCAGACTACGATGTCGATGGCCAAACGGCTCGATTGGCGGCTCGTTTATGTTGGGATATTGCCAGTGCAATGGCCAGTGACTAATCCAGCTATACCGATAACTACAACTACAACTACAACTACAACTACAACTACAACTACAACGATATAACGTGAAACAGAAGGAATTCCAAAATGACGGAACACCACAACAGTGACCCTCGTCTCGACACGACTCGCGAAATTCGCGCACCTCATGGCACCACTTTGCGCGCTAAATCTTGGTTAACAGAAGCACCACTGCGTATGCTGATGAACAACCTAGACCCTGATGTGGCAGAACACCCACATGCACTGGTTGTGTATGGCGGTATCGGTCGCGCGGCGCGTGATTGGAAATGTTATGACAAGATTGTTGAAGTATTAGAGCGTTTAGAGGACGACCAAACGTTACTTGTTCAATCAGGTAAACCTGTGGGCGTGTTCCCGACTCATAAAAACGCGCCTCGCGTACTGATCGCTAACTCGAACCTTGTTCCACACTGGGCGAACTGGGAACACTTCAACGAGCTCGATAAAGAAGGCTTGATGATGTACGGCCAAATGACCGCGGGCAGCTGGATCTACATTGGTTCACAAGGCATCGTTCAAGGTACTTACGAAACATTTGTCGCGATTGCCAAGAAGCACTTCCAAGGCGAAGCAAACGGCAAGTGGGTTCTAACGGGCGGTCTTGGTGGAATGGGCGGCGCTCAACCTCTTGCGGCTACTATGGCTGGCTTCTCTATGATTGCCGTAGAATGTGATGAATCACGAATCGACTACCGCTTACGTACTGGCTATGTAGACAAAAAAGCCACCAGCTTAGATGAAGCGATGGCAATGATTAAAGAGTCAGACACGCCAATCTCTGTTGGCTTATTAGGTAACGCGGCAGACGTGTTCCCAGAGTTAGTTGAACGCAATATCACACCTGATGTGGTGACTGACCAAACATCTGCCCACGATCCTCTTAACGGCTACTTGCCGCAAGGTTGGACGATGGAGAAAGCCGCACAAGAGCGCACCATTGATGAAGCAAAAGTGGTGAAAGCCGCTAAGCAATCTATGGCGATTCAAGTTCAAGCGATGCTAGACCTGCAATACCGCGGCGCTGCAACAGTAGATTACGGCAATAACATTCGCCAAATGGCACTGGAAGAAGGCGTAGAAAACGCGTTTGATTTCCCGGGTTTCGTTCCGGCTTATATTCGACCTTTATTCTGCGAAGGTATTGGTCCGTTCCGTTGGGCTGCCCTATCTGGTGACCCAGAAGACATATACAAAACAGACCAAAAAGTAAAAGAACTGATTCCAGGCAACCCACATCTACATAACTGGCTAGATATGGCGCGTGAACGCATTCAGTTCCAAGGCCTACCAGCGCGTATCTGTTGGGTCGGTTTGAAAGATCGTGAACGTTTAGGCCAAGCCTTCAATGAAATGGTTAAGAATGGCGAACTGAAAGCACCGGTTGTTATCGGTCGTGACCACCTAGATTCAGGTTCAGTAGCAAGCCCGAACCGCGAAACAGAAGGCATGATGGATGGATCAGATGCAGTATCAGATTGGCCTCTATTGAATGCCCTTCTGAACACAGCGGGCGGCGCAACTTGGGTTTCTTTGCACCACGGTGGTGGCGTTGGTATGGGCTTCTCACAACACTCAGGCATGGTGATTTGTTGTGACGGCAGTGAAGATGCATCACAGCGTATTGCTCGCGTACTTCACAATGATCCAGCAACCGGCGTAATGCGTCATGCTGATGCAGGTTACGATATTGCCAAGCAGTGTGCTAAAGAGCAGAAGCTTGATTTACCTATGCTAAACGAAGAACTTCGTCGCCTTTAATGTCTGGAGAGAACATGTTGAACTTATTACTTAAACCAGGACTTCTTGGCCTATCTGAACTGCGTAAAATCAGCCGTAGCCCTGTGAACCTATCGCTGGATCCTGCTGCAATCCCTGATATTGAAGCGAGCATGCAGGTTGTCGAGCAAGTGATTGCTGAAGATCGCACTGTATATGGCATCAACACGGGTTTTGGCTTATTAGCAAACACCAAGATTGCGCCTGAAGATCTCGAAGTACTACAGAAAAGTATAGTACTTTCTCACGCTGCGGGCATTGGCAAGTTCATGTCTGATGAAACCGTACGCTTGATGATGGTATTGAAGATTAACAGCTTGTCTCGCGGTTACTCAGGTATTCGCCTCAAAGTCATTAATGCCCTTATCGATCTTGTGAACGCACAGGTTTACCCGTGTGTTCCACAAAAAGGATCAGTAGGCGCATCTGGAGATCTTGCTCCCCTCGCCCACATGAGTACCGTTCTGCTAGGTGAAGGCCAAGCACGCCACAACGGCAAGATCATCACTGGCTTAGAAGCAATGCAGATCGCAGGTCTTGAACCAATCACACTTGCGCCGAAAGAAGGCTTAGCGCTGTTAAACGGCACACAAGCATCGACTGCCTTTGCATTAGAAGGTCTGTTCGCAGCGGAAGACTTGTTTGCGTCTGCAACCGTATGTGGTGCAATGTCTGTTGAAGCTGCACTGGGTAGTCGTCGTCCGTTTGACCCTCGAATTCATCGCGTTCGTGGTCATCGTGGTCAAATGGATGCCGCGCTTGCTTACCGTCACATGCTTGATCAAAAGAGTGAAATTGGTGAGTCACACACTTGCTGTGAAAAGGTTCAAGACCCTTACTCGCTGCGTTGTCAGCCTCAAGTGATGGGGGCGTGTTTACAGCAAATTCGTAATTCAGCAGAAACGTTAAACGTTGAAGCGAACTCGGTATCGGATAACCCACTGGTATTTGCTGAAGACGGCGACATTATTTCAGGTGGTAACTTCCACGCAGAACCTGTGGCAATGGCAGCGGATAACCTAGCACTTGCGATTGCAGAAATTGGTAGCCTTTCTGAACGAAGAATGGCACTGCTGATTGATAGCGCACTAAGCAAACTTCCACCTTTCTTAGTCGATAACGGCGGCGTTAACTCAGGCTTTATGATTGCTCAAGTAACGTCTGCTGCTCTGGCAAGCGAGAATAAAACACTGGCACACCCAGCTTCAGTAGACAGCCTTCCAACATCGGCAAACCAAGAAGATCATGTATCTATGGCAACCTTTGCGGGTCGTCGACTGCGTGACATGGCAGAAAACACCCGTGGCATCTTGGCTGTTGAATACTTAGCAGCAGCACAAGGCTTGGATTTTAGAGCACCAAATCTCTCTTCTCCTCGAGTAGAAGAAGCAAAACAGATACTGCGCGAGAAAGTCAGCTTCTACGACAAAGACCGTTACTTCTCACCTGATATCGAGCAAGCAAATCTACTGCTCAAATTATCAGTGCATAACCATCTAATGCCAGAAGGCCTACTGTGTAGCTTCTAAGGTTTGGCGAAATAGCACGTCATATAAACAGGGGCTATTGATTAGCCCTTGTTGCATTGAATCCAAGCCCCTATTCCCCTCAAAATCGTCACATACCATCCAACGTATTTATCTAATCGACTGATATATAAGCAAAGTTAACTGGATAGACCATTAGAACGAAGTTAGTTAGCTATAATCCACCCCAGATTTGATGACTAATAGCGATACTATGTTTCTGACACCTTACTTTTCTACTGAAGACAATCAATTTCAATTCACTCGTGAACAAGCAAGCCACTTTGCTAAAAAAGTAGCTGGCGATTTCAACCCGATTCACGATGAAGACAACAAGCGCTTCTGTGTACCTGGCGATCTTTTATTTGCAGTACTTCTGCAAAAAGAAGGCATCAGCCAAAAAATGCGTTTTGATTTTTCAGGTATGGTTGGTAACGGTATTGCGTTAAGCGTTGACAACAAGTGTGAAAAAGAGAGCTCACTTATCGATGCAAATGGTAAAGAGTACCTACACATGTCTTGTGAAGGTGAGAAGAGCCATGATCAAGCATTCATCGAGCACGTAGTAACAAACTACGTTAAGTTCTCTGGCATGAACTTCCCACACATCATGGTTCCTCTTATGGAAGAACAACAAATGATGATCAACTGCCAACGTCCTCTAGTGATTTACGAGAGCATGGAAGTTGAATTTACTCGCCTAGACCTGTCTCACCCAGAAGTTGAATTCTCTGGCGCGACTTTTGATGTTGAAGGAAAACGTGGCATCGTGACCCTGAACTTCGATTTCAAAGAAGACGGCGAAGTAGTAGGTAAAGGCGTGAAGCGTATGGTAGCAAGTGGCCTTAAGCCATACGACCAAGCTTCTGTAGACGACCTAGTAAACCGCTTCAACGAACGCAAAGAGATGTTTCTAGCTCAGTTCACAGCCGCTGCTTAATCAGCTCTAGAACAAGATCAATAAAGCCCAGCTTGATAATCTCAAGCTGGGCTTTTTTATTTCGATTACTAAGCCAGCACTCAAATCATCACTAAATCCAGCGTCTAACCTTTTGTTTGTAATCAACATATTCTGCGCCGAATAATTGTTCTAGTGCTCGCTCTTCGGGTTTGATTTGGAAGTAATTCATGTAGATTACGAAGCCAAAGCTAAGTAGTACACTGAAGATATTCTGGAAGAAGTAGCCAAAGCAAAATAGCAGGATGAACAACCCTAAGTACATTGGGTTTCGCGTGTAGCCAAAAATTCCACTGTCCACGACGGCTGAAGCGGTTTCTACTTTGATCGGGTTAACGGTGGTTTTCTGTTTTCGAAATTCCAATATGCCGGATATTCCGATCACGCCACTCAATGTGACTCCGATTCCTAACACAATCATTCCATAAGGCAATGCCAGTGTCCCTTGGCTCAACTGTTGAGCGCAGAAGTATGATGCTACGAATACAATAATGAACAGTGCAACTGGTGGTACTTTTAATTCTAGAAATTTCATACTTTTCCTTATTAACATTCCTTTGTTAGTTTAGAAAAAAGCCCAGCAATTGCTGGGCTAAATGTATTAGAGAATTTTTGCTAGCGCCTGTAATGGGTGAGCAAGCTTCTCACCTTCAAAACGCTTCACTTGGCTGCGGCAAGAATAGCCCGTCACCAAGCAACGATCTTTTGGTAAGTCCTGCATTTGAGGCTTCCAGCTTAAACCATATATGTCTTTCGACATTTGTAGCTTATCGACTTCGTGGCCGAAAGTTCCCGCCATACCACAACAGCCGACAGGAACGCTGGTTAACGCCGCCCCAAAGTGTTTGAAGATAGTACCCCACTCTTTTTCAGCGTTCGGCATTTTGGTTTTCTCAGTACAGTGAGCAAACAAGTACCACATATCTTCACTTGCTGAGCGTGCTTCGAACTCACCTAGCGATGGCATTAACCATTCATGCACAGTAAGTACATCAAAGTCGCCGCGCTTGTCACCTAAGATCTCGACGTATTCATCGCGGTAACAAAGCACAAGAGCAGGATCAACACCGACCAAAGGAATTCCGATATCCGCCACCATCGACAAGAAATCCGAAGTCGATTTCGCCTCACGTGCAAAACGATTTAAGAAGCCCTTGATGTGCAACGCTTTACCATTCGGTTTGAACGGCAGCAGTACCGGAGTTTTGCCAAGTTTTTGAGCCAGAGTGACGAAGTCTTCAATCACCTCGGCATCATAGAAGCTGGTAAACGGGTCTTGAACGATCAGCACATGCTGTTTCTTCTGTTCAGAAGACAAGCCTTCTAAATACTGTAAATCGAAGAGTTGCAGCTCTTTACTCGCTAGACGATTTTTGAGCGTAGGCACCGACATCAATGGTGCATCAACATAACCGACCGTTTTAGCTGTTGCCGTTTGGATCCACTTTTGACCCAATGCAGCGTTGACTACTTTTGGCACTTTCGCCATCAGCGGCAGCATGGTTTCAATGTTGGCAACTAGATAATCTTTTGCAGGGCGCTGGTAACGCGAGTAGTAGATGTTCAAGAATCGAGAACGGAAACTTGGTACATCGACTTTGATCGGACATTGACTCGCACACGCTTTACACGCCAAACAACCGTTCATCGCCTCATGAACTTCATGCGAGAAATCGTACTCATGGCGTTTGTTCATCGTATTGCGAACACGCTCAATCATAGTCTTAACGGGTGTGTTGTCTTTCAACGCTTCTTGCTCAAGGTCGAGAATATCAACGCCTTGTTCAGTCAGTTGACGCAACCACTCTCTTACCAAGCCTGCGCGGCCTTTGGGTGAGTGACGTCGGTCAGCCGTAACTTTCATTGAAGGACACATTGGCGAGCTAGTATCGTAGTTGAAACACAAGCCGTTACCGTTACATTCCATTGCTTGCTTGAAGCTGTCACGAACTTGTACGTCGATCTGACGGTCGTAGAAACCACGCTTGGTATCGGTGACTTTCACCAATTCAGCGTCACTTTCTAAAGGCGTACAGATCTTGCCTGGGTTCATCTTGTTGTGCGGGTCGAATGCTGCTTTAATACGTCTTAATTCGGTAAACAGCTCTTCACCAAAGAAGTCTGGGCCATACTCAGAACGGAAACCTTTACCGTGCTCGCCCCACATTAAACCGCCGTATTTCGCCACCAGCTTAACCACTTCATCAGAGACTTCATGCATCAATGCTTCTTGCATCGGGTCACACAGATCCAATGCTGGACGAACGTGTAATACGCCCGCGTCAACGTGACCAAACATGCCGTAATTCAACTCTTTTGAATCGAGTAACACTCTAAATTCAGAGATGAAATCCGCGAGGTTTTCTGGTGGTACACAAGTATCTTCAGCAAAAGCGACTGGCTTAGCTCGGCCTTTCGCCGCACCTAACAGACCCACTGCTTTCTTACGCATGTTGTAGATTCGGCCAATGCTCGCCAAATCGCTACAAACTTGAAAACCAATCACGCCGGCTTCTTCGCTTTCAACCATGGTTTCAAGGCGTGCAGTCAGCGCTTGAACTTGCTGTTCAACTTCCGCTTCATCTTGGCCTGCAAACTCAACCATGTTGATGCCAAGCATCTCTTTGTTCGGAACATCAGTCAGCAAATCGCTCACGGTGTGCCAAACGATGTCTTGCTTCGCTAGGTTCAATACTCTTGAATCTACCGTTTCAACAGACAGTGCTTTCGCTTCCACCATGAACGGCGCATTACGCAGCGCAGAATCAAACGTGTTGTATTTCACGTTAACCAGTGTGCGCGCTTTTGGAATCTTGGTTAGGTTTAACTTTGCTTCCGTGATGAATGCTAAAGAACCTTCAGCGCCACATAGAACGCGAGTTAGGTCAAAGCTGTCATCTTGTTCGTTGATTGCATTCTTTAGGTCATAGCCTGTTAAGAAGCGATTCAGCGGAGGGAATTTATCTAAGATTTGAGCGCGTTTGTCTCGACAAACCGCCTCTGTCACCGCAAGTGCATGGTGAGCGAATTCACCCTCTACAGGTAAGCCGCGTGATAAATCAGATTCTAGACATGAACCATCTGCGAACACCGCTTGCAGCGACAATACATGGTCAGACGTTTTGCCGTACTTCAATGACCCTTGGCCCGAAGCATCGGTATTGATCATGCCACCCAAGGTTGCTCGGTTACTGGTTGATAGATCAGGAGAGAAAAAGTAACCATAAGGGCGAACAGCGTCGTTCAATTGATCTTTAACGACACCAGACTGAACTCTTACCCAGCCCTCTTTCTCGTTAATCTCAAGAACCTTATTCATGTATCGCGACAGGTCAACCACGACACCTTTTGTTAAAGATTGTCCGTTGGTTCCGGTACCGCCGCCACGAGGGGAAAAAGTCACGCGTTCGTAAGCGGATTTAGAAACCACTTTACCGATAAGCACAACGTCTTGCGTTGTTTTAGGAAGGATGACCGCCTGCGGCAATTGCTGATAGACACTATTATCAGTCGCCACAGCCAAACGGCTAGAATATTGAGATTCAATGTCGCCAGTAAAGCCCGCTGTTTTTAGTTCATCTAAAAAGCGTACGACAACTGGATCGACATCAGCATTGAGTTGAAGTCTTGGTAACATTTGCTTCCTGCCCCTACTTCGCTGATCCTATCAGCATTGGGTTATCTGAGATTTATAATAATTTTCTTTGAATTTCGTCACTTTACTACTATTAAGATCATATAAAAAGGTGATCAAATCAGAATCTCAGTGCAAGAATGGAGAAATAGTCACTTTCGTCTTAATTCAGTAACAATATACTGAATAACATTTTGTTTAAGACATCTCCACGAGCACATCACAATGAAAAAAAACAAAACAGTCACAACTGAAGATATCCTTCTTAAACTATGCCAATCAGTCTCAAGCGTACTGACTTCAGCGACGGCTTCTCAGGTGTCCTATTCAGCCATGGTTCAAAAGATCAACAAGACAAGCCTAAAGCCAGATTTTGGTTGCTTCGTTCTGTTTGACGGCGGCTTTTCTGGTCTCGTTGTTATTAATTTTACGTCCAAAGCAGCGCTAGAGATCTACACCAATTACATGCGCAATATGGGCATGCCTGAAAACGAGCTTGCTGTGCTTCATACTTCAGACGAAGTGGGTGATGTATTGGGTGAGTTGATGAACCAATTAGTTGGCGATTTCACCAATAAAATCCGCAAAGAGCTGCAAACCAACATCACACAAAACCAACCGAAAATGCTGGCTCTGAACAAGCAAGTTAACCTTTCTGTTGATACCAATCTCGACCGTCCACAAGCTCGTCGTGTGACCTTCTCTACCGCTAATAACAACATCTTCTACCTTGAGCTTGCGATGGATAAGACTGAGTTCATTCAATTAGAAGAATTTGAAATCGCAGAAGACGAATGTCCAGATAGCATTCTTGAGGCGACTCAGAAAAAAATGCAAGAAGCGAACAAGCCAGCTCAAAGCTCTGGCAATGATTCTGCGGCAGATCTACTCGATGAACTGGGTATCTAGTTTACGAATGCTCTAGACATATTGAAAAAACGTGTCACTAACGCCATCAATACGCTTGATGGCGTTTTTGTTTTTACCGCCAACTGGGCTCATGCAGTTCAATGTTCACCGCCTTCCTTGTTCATCAAACCAGTTTTGCCTTTCTGTTACCCGCGAAAACATGTAAAATGTTGGACTTTTAAAAATTTGCGGTACTGATTAAATTGTCGATGGATAAGAAAAAAGCCCTAAAGAAAATTGCCAAGTGTCTTGAGCTTGGAAATTCTGCGAACGTCAATGAAGCTGCCAATGCGATAAAAATGGCGCATAACTTGATGCTGAAATATGGTCTCGAAAAAGACGATATTGAATTTATCAAGATGGGGAAAACTCAGTCCAGTCACCTGTTACCTGCAAATATCAGTTCTACACTGCTGCGTGTTATTCGCGGTATCAACACCAAATTTGGCGTAGAAGCCGTATTGCTGAATCATAAAGGCCTCAAGCGTGTTGAGTTCATTGGTGAAGCCGACCGCGCGATCTTCGCAGCGTTCGCTTTCGATATCATTTATCGTGAACTGAATGAACACACCGGCCAATTCAGAAATAGCTTTGCTGGCTCTGGCACAGGGTCCTTAGAAGTGACACGCCGCGTGAACTCGTTTGTTTCAGGCTGGGTTGAAGGTGCGCTTGAAAAGCTACCAACCATTACTCCCGACGACGAATCAAACAACAAGATCAATAACTACATTGATAAAGAATTCAAAAATATCGACCGTGAAACGTTCAAGCAGCAACTGAGAGAAGCGATGAAAAACCTCACCGCCGATTATGAAGTTGGTTTGAAGAAAGGTCGTAAACTGTCTGTTAATCGACCAGTTGGCGGTACCCAGGCAGCTAAAAAGATAACTAAATCATAGAGCCGATGCACATTGGCTTAGGGTATTGATAGTGATTACTTTAGTCGTATCACTCGCCGAAGAAGATACGACTTAATTGACAACCACATATCGTATTAGACTTAACTATGAGGTCCCATTGTTTATCGTGTCCAATTTTCCCCCCTCATCATTTCTTAGAGCTCTATTTCTAGCCCTCATCTTTTCCACGATACCGTTGTCCACCACACATTTCGTGCACGCAGCAAGCAGTGATGAATTTTCACTAGAATCACAACCTCAAGATCCAGTTTCTCAATACCAATTGGCTCAAGCTTATGAATCGGGTGTCGACGTTCCTGTTAGCACCAGTGAAGCATTGTATTGGTACACGCAGTCAGCAGAAAACGGCAACCCAAACGCGCAATTTAGACTGGGTGAATGGTACTTGGCAGGTACAGGTGTTGAACAAAGTAACAAGCTTGCTTTGGAATGGTTTATTAAAGCGGCGTTGCAAGGTAACCAGCGCGCACCTATCGAGGTAGCAAAACTCTACGAATCCTCGCTAGAACAAGACCTCCTTCAACCATTAGATAAAGCGCAGCTATGGTATGAAGCAGCCTTAAAAGATAATCCACAAGCAGAAGAGGGCTACAACCGCATTTTGGAAGCACAATTCAACCAGCAACGTGCAAAACAGATCTCTTCAATAGAACAGCTCGATGACAGCATCGACTCTGAAATAGACACCAGTCAGGGGGTATCTAAGCACGTTCAATCTAACCAAGCATCACGCTCTAACCTCTCCAGTTCTAACCTAACTAGCTCTGACTATATGATTGGTGCTGCGTTGGCCGTGTTGATTTCAATCATCAGCATTATTGCGACGCTCGTTATCTCAAGAAAAAGACAAGCTCTAAAGTCGGGTGATTCGCGACAGCAACAACAATCACTTGAAGCGCAGCTTAGCTCGAAGGACCTTACGATTAAGCAGCAAAAACGCCAGCTGAACACTATGTTCCACGAATTGAAGAAGCAGAAAAACAGCAAAGGTCTGAGTAATTTGCAGGTGGCCTGCGCGCTATTTGGCTACACACCTAGCTCAATCCCCGACCAGAAAAGCATCAAGATCCGATACAAACAGCTATCAAAGATCTACCATCCAGATGGTCACGGATGTGACGAAGAAATGAAACGTTTGAACAATGCGCTAAAAACCATTTTACAAAATGTTACGAAACCGTAAACAAACACACATCTTCATTTTCCTAGATCTCAAAGATATCGATTTTATTGGTGTTGCAATCGATCCCCCTCTCAAAAACGGGTAACAAACTATTAACTAATGGGTCTTACTTGTGTCATAATTTGCGCCGAAAATACACCTGACTTAAACAGGTGAGGAGAGAATATGTTCACAATAGAAGGCGTTTGTGATTGGTGCAAAAAGCCAAGCCTAGTTAAAAAGCACGACTACCTAGATGGTAAGTGTCATCATGCATGTAACGAGTGCAATGATATTGCAACCATTGATGTTCGCCAGTTCAATATTGGTGAAATGGAAATGAGAGCAAAACTCTCCCAAGCGACATTGAGATAAGCAACACCGTGAAATATAAGAAAGCGCCTAAGGCGCTTTTTTTGTGCCTGTGGTTTTAGATCTTCTTTCTTCTTTCTTCTTTCTTCTTTGTTCTCTCTTCTATACAGGTATATACAGTACTTTTCTGCAAAAACCAGTGTATACACCTGTATAAAGCTCACATTTATTCAACTTATGATACAAAACAGCAGATTCATTCAAATTTAATTTATCGAATACTTTCAATGATTTAATCATTTACCATCCATAACCTCAGACGAAATCGTCCAATAATCCCGCAAAAAACGCTTGATCTTATAAGCAACTAAAACTACTGTATACACATACAGCATGTATATAAGGACAGCAAAATGATTCAAGCACACGTTAAAGCACAACACTCTAGCCCGCTAGTTCACTGCGCATTTACATCAGTTTCTCGTAAAAGCAAAAATTCAAACGAGGAAGCGTTGTTTGCAAGAATGGCGTTGCTGTCCAATCAACATCAGTGGTTACTGTTTACGGCTCAAACACCAAGACCATCGGCTAAGCAGCTTAAGCAACATAATGTTTGCTGCGACCGCGTTATTCATATGAAAGCCTCTCATCAAATGACTGAGGTAGAGACTGTCGAGAAAGCAATCCGCTCTAAGAATGCGAGCGCGATTGTTGCAAGTGCATCGATTGATCAGTTCAGCCAACAGTACCTAAGAACATTAGGGTTACGCTTTCAATGTGAAGTCTTCTTTATGGATGCAAATTCAGAGCGTATTCACTAAGCCACCTTACTTAATAACATGTTGGCTCAAAAACATGGTCCACAAACATAGCTTAATCTTTTAGCTAACAAACTTAATTTAACTTAAGAAACAATTCGCCAAAACACAGTCCAAACATACTGCCTTCCCCTGCCCTACAATTCGCCCATTTTTTAGCGGATTGTTAGGCGGGGGTTTTTATTTAAACAACAGATTTAGCAATCGTTTGCTTTTTCTCTGGAAGCAAATAGTAGATTGGGTATAATGCCCGTCTAATCATGTGCACACCGCACTTCTCTGTATGACGTTTGATAAAAGATAGGAATGTCTAAATGAGCCTTGCTGATCAAGTTCTTGCCGTAAATGATGACCTACCAATCCGTACTGATAAACCTGTCCACAGTGGCAAGGTTCGTTCGGTCTACTGGTTAACTGAAGAAGATAGCCAACGACTAATTAAAGAGAAAGGCTACGATGTAGCACCAGATGCGCCTTTAGCAATCATGGTGATCAGTGACCGTATCTCTGCATTTGATTGTATCTGGCGTGGTGAAGGGAATCTTAAAGGTGTTCCAGGTAAGGGAGCGGCTCTGAATGCTATCTCTAACCACTGGTTCAAATTGTTTAAAGACAACGGACTTGCTGACAGTCATATTCTTGATATCCCTCACCCGTTCGTATGGATTGTACAAAAAGCTCGCCCAGTCATGATCGAAGCGATTTGTCGTCAATACATCACTGGTTCAATGTGGCGTGCATACGCAAACGGCGAACGTGAATTCTGTGGTATCGAGATGCCTGAAGGCCTTGAGAAAGACAAGAAGTTGCCTGAGCTACTGATCACGCCTTCAACAAAAGGGATTCTGAAAGGTATTCCTGGCGTTCCAGAAGCTGACGATGTGAACATCACACGCAACAACATCGAAGATAACTTCGCAGCATTCAACTTTACTCAAGCAAGCGACATCGCGCATTACGAAAAACTTCTTAAAGAAGGCTTCAACGTAATCAGCCAAGCGCTAGCAAAAGTAGACCAAACCTTTGTTGATACCAAATTTGAGTTTGGCTACGTCAACGATGCTCAAGGCAAAGAAAAGCTTATCTACATGGACGAAGTCGGTACTCCAGATTCATCTCGCATTTGGGATACTCAGGAATATAACAACGGCAACATCGTTGAGAATTCAAAAGAAGGCTTCCGTCAGTTCTTGCTTAACTACTTCCCTGATGCCGACATTCTTTTGAATAAAGAGCGTATGCCAGAACGTGAAGCATTGGCTCGTGACAATGAACTTCCACTGGATTCTCTAATGTCTCTGTCTCGCACTTACCTTGATATCGCAGCGAAAATCACAGGTGCGGAGATCGTACTGAGCGAAAATCCTAAGCAAGAGATCATCGATGTACTGCGCGCTGACTATGGTCTAATCGACTAGTCGCTTAATCTCAAAATAAAAAGCTCGAAAGCTAATAAGCTCGTAGACTCAAGTTTTAGATACTAAAAGGGCCTCAATATTTGAGGCCCTTTTTACGTGTACGTTTTTACTATTCCTCGAGAGAGATTATAGGCGAGCTGAAGTTACAGCTTAATCGTGAACTCTTCTCCAGAATTACCCGCAATCACTAAATGACTGCGCGATTCAATATACTCGATCTGCTCTTCTTCAAGTGAATATGGCATCACCACTTTGAGCTCATTGATCCCTTCCAGCTTAGCGAGCTTGAGTAAGGTAACAATGTTCGACTCATCACTTTTACGCGTCGACATTGATTTCAATGCCATCTGCCATAAACGATCCTCTGGGGTGCCCAACTCTTTAATGCTATCTCGCCAGACGGTACTGAACACTGGCGCAATTGTGGTGAGTGCTTCCAGAAAAGTCCATTTTTTACTGCATGAGGCGCCAAGAAATGTTGTGTAATCGAACTCTACACGCGTCTCTTCCTGTTTATCCATGATGTCCCCCGACACTTTGGCAACACAATATACTCAATATCTATCAACTCTTTCTTTATAGCAATAGGATATAGAAGAATAGTCTTTTATGACCTTTTGATTGGTTAAAAAGGAATATAAAAATCAAACTTGTAACAAAATAAGCACTGAAAAATCATATATGCATCTATTTGATTAATATTTTAGAGATAAAACTTATCCATCTATTTGATATCAATTATTCGACTCGCTTTTTTGAACTGAATACGCCAACCAGACCATGTCGGTAGCTCCCAACGTTTTGGCGATAACTTTCGGCTACCCGACTGATAATGGACGTAAATCAGCTTTCTTGCGGGCAAGTATTCAACATCGAGTTGCAAGTCGGCAAGGCTCAATACAAACGGGTATTTTTCCGAAAATTCTGAGTAGAGCCAAGTTGGAATGCCATCGAACGGTATGTCTGCATGATCGAACATTTCCAATTCGCTGACATCAGTAACACCTAGTACTTCAAGCTGCTCTATAAACCATAGCTCAAAGTTAATGTCCTCAATTTCTGGTGTGTATTTAGTTTGTTCATCGAGACCAAGTTTCACATACAACTGCCAGTGTTTGATTTCTTGAGTGCGAGCCTTTGCAAAACCGGGAAGCTGCTCTCCATTTAACACAAGGTCGACGATAGGTTTTAACGATAGTTGCCCTTCAGCGGCGACGAGTTTGGTTGTAATCGTGCGGCCTGCGTACACCAATGCCATCTCGGTAAAAACACCATCATCATTCACAACGGTTTCGCCTTGATCCCACTCTCCTAGTTCAGCATCAATGAGAAGCTCAAGAGGAATGGGTGTCGTGACCGTCGCTAAGGTCAGTGTTTGCTTAACGCCTCTTCCCGGCAAGCTGTGAGTATCCAACACCAACATCGCTTGTGCATTATCAGGGAAACGGTTCTGACGACCGAGCACCACTTCTAAAACACCATTGGCAAAGGCTTCTTTCCTTTTCAGTCGGCGCACAAACACCAGTTCAGGATGCAGATTCACAATGGTCTTGAGCAATTCAATGCGTTGGAAACGTGACGCGACTTCTAGCTGAGGAAGTTCAAATACCTCCCGCATTTGCTTCGCCAATCCTTGAGCTTCATTCAGAGCCTGTTGGTCGATGTCTAAATGCGGATATTCTCGACCGCGCACAATCTGAATCAACAGGCTTAAATCACACCCTTCCTTCTCTTGTTGCGCGAGCGCTTCAAGATGTTCTGCATTGTTTGGTAACTGATACAAGCGAGCAGGAACGGACAGCGCCGCAGTGAGATCAACCATCGCCTCTTTTAATGCTTTGGTTTTGATTCGAGTAACGATATCGGCATACAAAGCATCAATCGGCAACGGATACAGCTTTTTACCATGCTCGGTAACTTGATGGTCGGCGTTAATCGCTTCCATCGTCAGCAAGGTTTGAGTTGCACTGTTGAGTGATTTCTCTGGAATAGGGTCAAGGAAGGACAAGCTCTCAAGCGGAGATCCACAACATGCTGCGGCCAACATAGGTTCAGTCAGCTCTTCACGCTGCAATTCAGGCGGTGTGACTAACTCTAACGCCGCATGTTCACCATATAGACGCACGCAAACGCCGTCCATTACCCTACCCGCGCGGCCAGCTCGTTGTTTGGCACTCGCTCGTGATATGGATTTAAGCATCAGTGTGGTTCTGCCATTACGCTGAACGGTGCGTCTCTCTAATCCTGAATCTATCACCACGCCAATGTCAGGAATGGTTAATGAGGTTTCTGCAACGTTGGTCGCAAGGATGACCTTTCTCAAACCATTACCTTCAGTATGGATATTCCGACCCGATAACGCTGAATCTCGCTCTGTATCACTGACCGACGCATGCAATTTAACAACTTGGATATCTGGATTTTTCGCTAAGGCTTGTTCGCATTGCACGATCTCTTTTTTACCCGGTAGAAAAACCAACATATCGCCAGAAGAAGCGATCAACTGATGATTAACTTCTTCCACGATACGCTGCTCTAGATGTCGGATATCAGGCAGTGTTCTGGATTCATTCGCTCTGTGCTCAATCTCAACTTGATAGGTTCGCCCTTCACAGCTTATGCGATTCGCATCCAAATAATGAGCAAGGCGTTCACCCTCAATGGTTGCTGAAGTGATCACCAAACGATGGCTCGCTTTTTGTTTCAGAATCGCCACCAGCAGATCAATGTCCCAGCGCCTCTCGTGAAACTCATCCACCACGATCACATCAAAACTAGCTAATCCATCTTCTGATAACCAACGCAGCGCGATACCGGGCGTCACAAAAACAACGTTAGTTTGCTCGTTGTATTCCGACTCAAGCTTAATCGCATAGCCCACTTTGCTACCCAACTTCTCGCCTGATCGCTGCGCGAGATATTTAGCCAGTGATGTACACGCGATGCGTCTTGGCTCCACCACTAACACTCGTCCATGTTGAGAGGCCCAAAGTGGCAGGCGCGTTGATTTACCTGATCCGGTTTCCGCCTCTACGACAAGGTGAGAATTAGCGATTTGTTCGTGGAATACGTTTTGATAAGCATCGATGGGAAGTAATGACATAAAATGGCGAGTAGCGAAAAAGTGTGAGCAAAGTATAACGAATTATCGTGTTGAAATTCGATAAGTGTGGGACAGAGGTAAGAATATCATTTTGTTTGCTCAGATCGCGGAGAAACTATTTACAATTGAATAACTAAACCGTTATCATTTTTTAGTTACCCTTTCTCCCATATTAGGCATCCAATGAACAACGATAAACGCCCTCTATATATCCCTTATGCTGGTCCTGCTCTACTAAGTACACCTCTTCTAAACAAAGGCAGCGCATTCTCTGCTGAAGAGCGCAGTTCTTTCAACCTTGAAGGTTTGTTACCGGAAACAACCGAAACAATCCAAGAGCAAGTAGGACGTGCATACAAACAATATTGTAACTTCGAAAGTGATATGGATAAGCATATCTACCTTCGTAACATCCAAGACACTAATGAAACGCTTTTTTATCGTTTAGTTCAAAACCACATCTCTGAAATGATGCCTATCATTTATACGCCAACAGTTGGCGCAGCATGTGAGAACTTCTCAAATATTTACCGTCGTGGCCGTGGTCTGTTTATCTCATACCCGAACCGCGATCGTATCGATGACCTACTGAATAATGCGACAAACCACAACGTTAAAGTTATCGTGGTTACGGATGGTGAGCGTATTCTTGGTTTGGGAGACCAAGGCATCGGTGGTATGGGTATTCCAATTGGTAAGCTAGCACTTTATACAGCTTGTGGCGGTATCAGCCCAGCTTACATGCTACCAATCGTGCTCGATGTGGGTACTAACAACCCTCAACGTCTTGCTGACCCAATGTACATGGGCTGGCGTCATCCTCGTATTACGGGTGCTGACTACGATGCATTCGTTGAAGAGTTCATCCAAGCGGTTCAACGCCGTTGGCCTGATGCATTAGTTCAGTTCGAAGATTTCGCACAAAAGAACGCAATGCCACTGCTTGAGCGCTACAAAGATCGCATCTGTTGTTTCAACGATGATATCCAAGGCACAGCAGCCGTAACGGTTGGTTCTCTACTTGCAGCATGTAAAGCAGCAAACAGCAAACTTTCAGATCAACGCATCACCTTCTTAGGTGCGGGTTCTGCAGGTTGTGGTATTGCTGAAGCTATCATTGCCCAAATGGTGTCTGAAGGTATCAGCGATGCACAAGCTCGCTCTCAAGTTTACATGGTTGACCGTTGGGGTCTGCTACAAGAAGGCATGCAAAACCTGCTTGATTTCCAACAGCGTCTGGTTCAAACCAACGAAAACACCAAAGACTGGGAAAGCGATGGCACTGGTTTCTCTCTACTAGACGTAGTTCGCCACGCGAAACCAACCGTATTGGTTGGTGTGTCTGGTGCTCCAGGTCTATTCAGCAAAGAAGTCATCAAAGAGATGAACCTACACAGTGAACGCCCTATCGTGTTCCCACTGTCGAACCCAACAAGCCGTGTTGAAGCGACGCCAAACGACATTATTCGTTGGACTGATGGCCAAGCACTTGTTGCGACAGGTAGCCCATTTGAGCCAGTCGTTCACAACGGCACAACTTACCCAATCGCTCAGTGTAACAACAGCTACATCTTCCCAGGTATTGGCCTTGGTGTATTGGCTGTGAATGCTTCACGCATCACTGACGAAATGCTAATGGAATCAAGCCGTGCACTTGCTACGTGTTCTCCACTAGCAATCAATGGCACAGGTGCTCTACTTCCACCATTGGAAGAGATCCACACGGTATCTAAGAAAATTGCTCTTGCGGTAGGTAAAAAGGCGATTGAACAGGGCGTTGCTCTAGAGATCACTGAAGAAGCACTGCAACAAGCGATTGACCAGCACTTCTGGCAGCCAGTTTACCGTCGCTACAAGCGCACGGCATTCTAATAAAGCGTACTGCGCTTGGAATAAAGAGCGTTAACGACTCTTATATGAGCCTCTGCAATTGCAGGGGCTTTTTTCTTTAAACTGTCTTGTCTTTTTAACTGATTTTTCTCATTTTTATTTGGTATTATCGAGCACTCAAAAATTAATGCTCAGTGAAAGGACCATACCGAGAGTGAAATTTGATTCTCACATTATCCGTAGCTACATAAAAAAAGCTTACAAAAAACTGCAAGGTTTTCTGTTTGGCGCTTTCCTCGTGTTCTTAGTAGGCAGCGCTGCGGTTATTGCGATCGATTATTGGGTTTCATGGCAAGCGGAAGATCGCATCATCTACGATATAGATGAAGTGCCCGAGCTTGAGGTCGCCGTTGTGCTTGGCACGAGCAAATATTTGGGTCGAACACTCAACGACTATTATAAGCACCGAATCGAAGCCGCGATTGAGCTGTTCGACCGTGAAAAAGTCGACCAGTTTCTGTTAAGTGGTGATAACGCTCATCGCTCTTACAATGAGCCGTGGACGATGAAACGCGACTTGCTGAAAGCGGGTGTACCCGATGAACGCATTAACCTCGATTACGCAGGCTTTAGAACCTTAGACTCGATTGTTCGCGCTAAAAAGATCTTCGACACCGACAACTTCCTGATCATTACTCAGAAATTCCACTGTGAAAGAGCACTATTTATCGCTAATTCTTACGATATTCATGCACAATGTTTAGCGGTTTCAGGCCCTACTCATCATTCAGGCACCTCTATCCGTTTGCGTGAAGTTTTTGCGCGTACCAAAGCCTTCTTAGATTTGTATATTATGGGGACAACGCCAAAGTTCCTTGGACCTAAAGAGCCCATTCAATCGAGTCCAAAACCGGAATCATTTCCGATTCCAAACCCTATGACTGACCCCTCTGTAAACCCTGTTGTAGATCCTACAACAAACCCTATTGCAGACCCAGCAGAGACAGATGTGTAGAAAACTACACATTTTGAATTTGTTGCCTCACATTTCCCCACTGTTACACAAAAACACACCAACACACCTTTATTAACTTAAGTAACATTCTCCCAACAAAGTCTGACCCTACATCAAGCTATATACCTCGAAAATAATAAGCACGACTCAATGAAGTCGTGCACCAATAAAACGAGGATAACAAAAGGAGCGTCTTATGACGGCACTTGTTACTACACTGAAACACTGGTTGTTCACCCGCAACAGCATGATATTAATTGGTAATTTCACGCTATTCGCACTCTTGCTCAACACCCTTCCTTTCGAATCACAAGTCAATACTGGTTTGAGTATTCTCGTGTTCGTTGCGGTTCTATGGTTAACCGAAGCTATTCATGTCAGCATCACCGCTCTGCTCGTTCCACTCTTGGCTGTCTTGTTTGGTGTGTTCAATACGCCCGCTGCATTAGCGAACTTCTCGAACCCAATCATCTTCCTATTCATGGGTGGTTTTGCCCTTGCTGCTGCGCTCAACAAGCAAGAGCTCGATAAGGCGATTGCCGACAAAGTTCTGCTGATTGCAAAAGGCAGAATGTCGGTGGCGGTGTTCATGCTATTCGGTGTGAGTGCAGGCTTGTCGATGTGGATTTCGAACACAGCAACGACTGCAATGATGCTTCCCCTTGTTCTTGGCATCATGAACAAGGTTGACCAAAGTGAAGACCGCAACACCTACGTGTTCGTGCTACTGGGTATTGCTTACTGTGCTTCAATCGGTGGCATCGCAACCTTAGTTGGTAGCCCACCAAACGCAATTGCGGCGGCAGAAGTTGGCTTAAGCTTCACAGAGTGGATGGCACTTGGCCTACCTATCTCAATGATCTTACTTCCAATCGCGATGATTATTCTTTACGTGATGACTAAGCCGAAGCTTGACCACAAATTCGAGCTAGACCATGCCCCAGTTGAGTGGACAAACAGCAAGAAAATCACACTGTCTATCTTCCTTCTAACCGTAACGCTTTGGATATTCGGTAAACCAATCAACGCAATGATTGGCGGATTCTCTAAATTTGATAGCTTAGTAGCGATTGGCGCAATTGTACTGCTTGGCGCTTCTAGAGCGGTGGAATGGAAAGACGTTGAGAAGACAACGGACTGGGGTGTGCTTATCCTATTCGGTGGTGGTATCTGCTTAAGTAACATTCTAAAAGCGACAGGAACCAGCGTATTCTTAGCACACTCACTAAGCGGATTTTTAGAAACAGCTGGCGTACTGCTTACGATTCTAGCCGTGGTAGCGTTCGTGGTATTCCTAACGGAATTTGCGAGTAACACAGCGAGTGCAGCACTTCTGGTGCCAGTATTCGCAACCATCGCTGAAGCACTTGGTATGTCGCCAGTTATTTTGTCTGCACTGATCGCTGTTGCTGCGTCTTGTGCCTTCATGCTTCCTGTTGCAACACCACCAAACGCAATCGTGTTTGGCTCGGGTCACATCAAGCAGAAAGAGATGATGCGAATCGGTATGGTGTTGAACCTAGTTTGTATCCTAGTTCTGACTCTGTTCGCTTGGATCTTCTGGTAAACACTAACGTTCTATAAGCGCATGCTTACAGGAATGCTCCCCTAAACTGGTTGAACTTCCCCCGGTTTAACCAAGACAAAAATGCCCGTTCAGCGTAAGCAAGCACTGAACGGGCATATAAAAACAAGAAACGCTTTCCCTTTTGGTGGCCCCGCGCCACCTTTTTTGTTTTGGCTTTTGGGAGAAGAACCATAAAAACGCCACACGTCACATATGCACGTGTGGCTTATAAACTCATCAAAACAATTTTCAGATTAGTGACTCAAGATCACCTGGTTTCGACCTGAATGCTTTGCTTGATATAAAGCTTCATCAGCGCGAGCAATGGTCTCTGTCACTCGCTCTTGCTTCATCTCGGCAACACCGATACTGCATGTCAGCGGATCGCCATGAACCCAAAGGTGCTGGCTAACCAATAATCGAATGCGTTCAGCTTTTATCTGCGCCTCTCCGGCTTCGGTCTCAGGGCAAAAAACAATGAACTCTTCACCACCCCATCTCACCAACTTGTCGGTAGCGCTGATCGAACTGCCCACCACCATGCTGAACTCGCGTAAAATATGGTCACCCATTTGATGTCCGTACTTGTCATTTACACTCTTGAAGTAGTCGATATCGAGATACAACATACCCAGCTTGCCATGTCCTTGCTTCACATGTTGTGACTGCATTTTCAACCAATCACGAATCGCGTGGCGGTTTAGTATTCCGGTTAACTCATCACGATGGGCCATCTCTGAAAATTCAAAATTCTGTTCTCTCAGTGCGCGATTGACGTTCTTTAAGTGGTGATGTCTTTTCTCTGCGATCACCATGCGTTTTCTTGAACGGTTTAACTCTGACAGCAAGAATACGGTGCCCGTCCCCACCCACACAAACAGTAGGATCATGAACAAGCTTTCTGCGGTGATATACGAACCTTCGAACTCAATACTGCGGATGACGATTCTGTGGTGACCGAGTTTCGCTCCAGACGCAGTAGCAAACTCAACCATATTCACATTCGAAAATTCAGGGGCCGAATGCTCTAACGCAATGTCGTTGTCAGCCAGCCACCATGTCATCACCTGTAGATTGGCGATTGGGATTTCAATCACACCGCCATCGATTCCTGGAGAAAACTCCATGCCGTTGTACTTGTGCGTGTACTCGTCATCAGGAGCTGAATAAGCAGGGTTGTAGTTACGTAGATAGGTTCTCAAACGGCCACTAGAGTCAGCCTCCGCATGGTAATCAATGTTCACTCTAAAGGTGTGGTACTGAGAAAGGTCAAGGCCCGAGGTGATGTCAGGGTTGATACGAATCGACAGCCCACAGTAAGGCCACGGATACTCCGACTCTTTAAGTTCACAGTCGAGAATATACTGCCCATTTTCGTAGGATAACTGGGACGTACTGACTCCCCTATCAACTTGATCACTGGTCGCGATAAATTCATATTTATCAGGGGTAATTGCCGTTATCACACGATTTCCGCTCACACGGTAATACTGCACAATGGCAAGTGTTGCGATAACTAAAAAGATAACAATCTTATGGATCCACTTCACGTCTAAGCTTCCTGCTTAATATCCCTATAGTTGGGATTTCACGATAAAAAACAAGTTAGATAAATTAGTGATCTTAATACCAATAAATCACTAAAAAACGTTATATCACGCCCGAACAAAATGTCATACTATATTTTAATGCATGTATTTGCTGTTGATTATTCACGGCGAGAATCAAGTAATATTGCGTATAAAAACAGGCTCTATTTGTTATACTCATCGCATAATCATCGTTAACCGTACTGCCTGCTCACAGCGCAATCGAGTCGACGAAATAATAATCAAAATACAACGAGTAATGTCATGTCTTTATTAGCAAAAGGAACACTCAAAAAGATGAGTGCTTCCCTTGATGGCGCGGTTACCTACCGTTTGCCTGTAGGCGAAGAGTTTGTAGAGCTAAACCCTCTGATTGGTAAAACCATCAACCTTACCCATACCGGCAATATTTTTTGTTGTTCGTGTGGTAAGAAAACCAAGAAAAGCTACTCTCAAGGCCACTGCTTTGTGTGCATGAAAAAGCTAGCAAGCTGCGACATGTGCATCATGAAGCCAGAGACTTGTCACTACGATGAAGGCACGTGTCGCGAGCCTCAATGGGGTGAAGAGAACTGCATGGTTGATCACTTCGTTTACCTATCGAACACGTCTAGCCTTAAGGTTGGTATCACGCGTCACACTCAAATCCCAACACGTTGGATTGACCAAGGTGCGACTCAAGGCCTACCTATATTGAAAGTAAAAACTCGTCAGATTTCTGGCCTGATTGAAGTTGAATTGGCAAAACATATCGCCGACAAAACCAACTGGCGCACGCTGCTAAAAGGCGATGGCGACGATATGGAGTTGGTAGAAAAAGCCAAAGAACTATTGCCATTGGTTGAAGATAAGATCCAAGAGATCAGAGCGAAGTTTGGTGACGATGCAATCGAGATTCTGAGCGAAAACATCACTTCACTGAGCTACCCGGTTGAGCAGCACCCAGTGAAGATTGTGTCGCACAACTTTGACAAGAACCCTGAAGTATCTGGTGTGCTGCAAGGTATTAAAGGCCAATACCTAATCTTAGATACGGGCGTGATTAACATCCGTAAATTTGGCTCTTACGAAGTGGAAGTGTCTGCATAACTTGTAGAACTTAAACGTTTCTTATAGTTGGAAGCGCTTAGTGAATAGCCAAAAAATAAAATGCCCTCAAGTGATGACTTGAGGGCATTTTTCGTTGTCGATCCTATTCGCTTTCGATGACGATTTTAGGCGTTAGAGCGCAACCACATCTCCGTCTACACAATTCTTGCCGTTGGCTTTCGCGCGATAGAGAGATTGATCGGTTAAATTCACGAGTGCATCAATCGTGACACCGTCTTCACAGGCTTGGCTATCACTGATTCCGATACTGACACTCGAATTAAATCGTAACTGTTCATCAATCTTAAATTCGGTTTGATTAAACTGCTCTCGGATCTGATCAGACACTTGACGCGAAATCTGAGGCGACGCATTAGGGATAAATACAATGAACTCTTCACCGCCCCATCGACCTGCGACACCGCCCACAGCCTCAACATTACGCTTAGTAATATCAGCCAATGCGCAAATTACCTCGTCACCCACCATGTGCCCGTAGGTATCATTGATCGATTTGAAGTCATCGATATCAAGCAGCATACACACTAAGTGAGTCTCAGAGACA
This sequence comes from Vibrio sp. 10N.286.52.F8, assembly GCF_041468745.1. Classification (NCBI taxonomy): domain Bacteria; kingdom Pseudomonadati; phylum Pseudomonadota; class Gammaproteobacteria; order Vibrionales; family Vibrionaceae; genus Vibrio; species Vibrio sp. 10N.286.52.F8. Next base: position 153,515 of record NZ_JBFRJF010000019.1, on the reverse strand, counting down.
AGGTGCTCTCTCAGCCACTCATAAATCGCCCTACGGTTAAGCAAATCCGTCATTTCATCGTAATTCGCTTGGTGTACCAACTGCTTTTCCAGCATCACCTTTTGAGTCACATCTTCGAGCACAACCTGAACGGCTGGCTGACCTTTCCAAGTAATCGCATTGTCGTAAATATTGAAGAACCGATGAACGCCGTCAAAGCCAATGTTTTCAACCACGGTACTAGTACCTGACAACTCCCCTGATACGATCGCGTGATAGTGCTTGCTGATGCCATCGGCATTCTGTTTTGGTACCAGTTCAAGGATAGAGTCCAGCTCTAATACTTGCTCGATGGAAGCCGCGCCTTGCATGTTGACCCAAGATTGATTAACCATCAGCGGCTTGAAATCTCGGTGAACCAAGATGCCCTGCCCAGATTGCATGATCATGTCGTGATACATCTTATCTTGCTCACGCACCGCATTTTGCAGCTGAATCGCAGGGGAAAGATCGATCACTGTGACTTGCAGTGCAGGTCTTCCCTGCCACTCCGTCACATGGTCGATAGAAAACACGGTGAACTCTCTGCCATTGCGATCAACATTGGTATAGGTGTGAACCTGAGGGTCGCGTTGACCACTGACCGTTTCAAGGTAATTTTGATAGGCGAGAACATGATAATCTTCTGAGATTAGATCTAGAAAGCTATCGATATTAGAAAGTAGTTCTTCGGGCGATTGGTATCCATAGATGCGAGCATAGTTAGCGTCAACACTCACTACATTCATATCTTGAATAGTTATTACACCGTACGTGGATTCGAAATTTATTGAAGACATTGCCAACTCCGCACTCTAGCTACACTTCATAAACTGGAGCATAACAACACATCCTGCCAACGCTTCCACACAATCTATCACGCGCTAGGGACATTAATATGCCATCTAGTATATCGTACTGTTGCGACCTTCTCTACAACTCAATTGCTAACACGAGTTAGTAAAAGTAGACAAGCATCTCAATCCCATTATTCGCGTCAAAAAACAGAAATAGATAACCTATACCAATGTAACCATTATCTTTTTCTACTTTTGGCCTTGAACTGATGAAAGAATCCGCTCCCAACCACTTCAAATCCTGTTCGCTATTCTTTTAAACCTGCGCACTATTCTTTAAACCTACGAACTATTCATTCCAATCAGAGAAATATGAGACTAAGAAGTCGATAGCTAACCGTGCTCTCTGTGGAAGAAAACGACGGTTCTGATAAACAATCCAACTGCTTGTGCCCGCTCCCCAATACTCTTCTAACACAGGGACGAGTTTTCCATTGCTAAGACTGCCATTGAAACTGCTTTTAGGAAGATAAACGATGCCAAGCCCCTCTTCACATGCTTTCAGTACTGCGCTCGAATTGTTACTGCGCCAGCGTCCATGTATTCGTACTGCATTTAACGATTTTCCCTCTTTCTCAAATAACCACTGATCACTGTTAGCGATAATACAGCTATGCATTTTCAACTGCTCTGGATGAGTAGGCGAACCAAATTGCTCTATATAGTCTTTACTGGCTGCAGCCGCCATTGGACGATCGACCAACTTTCTTGCCACCAGCCCTGAATCGTCTAATCGACCATAACGAATGGCAAAGTCGATACCATCTTCGATGAAGTTCACCATCTTAGTATTGAAGTTCATTTCTATGGTGAGTTCAGGATGATCTTTGGCAAATTCCATCAGCGCTGTCGCAACATGATTTTCTGCAAATGCACCCGCAGCACTAACACGTAATGTACCGCTAAGCTGAGTTTGTTGAGACGTGACTTGTTCATTCGCTTGTTGCAGCCCAATCACCAAGTCTTTGCACTGCTGATAATAGGTATGACCCGATTCGGTCAGGCTCACCATCCGTGTTGAACGCGCAAGCAACGCCACGCCAACTCTCTCTTCCAACCTTGAAACTTGGCGACTGACATGACTGGTACTGCAACCCAACTGTTTTGCTGCTGCAGAAAAGCCGTGACACTCGGCTACCGCAACAAACTCATTAATACCTTCAAAGCTGTCCATACTTAATCTACCCGTATCTTATCTTTGCTATATAGCAACAATGTTTTGCCTGTTTAGTATATTATCACCTAATTGGTTTGGAACTAGTATTAGATACAACAAGACGGCGATAGCTAAGTAACAACACGATACCTAGCGCTTAACGAAAAGCGTCAGCATCTAATTACAGGCATCGTTTCTAAATAAAAAAACAGCAGCTCAAAGGGATGAATCATGAAAAAAATACTAATTCCAGTAACTAACCACGCAACACTTGGCGATACAGATCAAGCGAATGGTACTTATGCGCCTGAACTGACTCATGCTCTCAAAGAGATCATTGCTGCGGGTTTTGAGTACGACATCGCTTCTATCAAGGGTGGTAAAGGCCCGTTGTATGGAACCGATATTGAAGGGGATTCAGTAAACGCGGAGATCTTGGCTGATGATGACTTCCAAAACCGCATCAACAATACGATTCCTGTAAACCAAATTAATGCAGAAAGCTACGATGCTATCTTCTACCCAGGTGGTTTCGGTTTGCTTTCAGACCTAGCAACCAACGAGCAATTCGCTGCTATTGCGGCTAAGCATTACGAAGATGGTGGTATTGTCGCGGCAGTATGTCACGGCCCTGCGGCGCTGCTTCCGATTGTTTTAAGCAACGGCGAGAAGCTATTGAGTTCTAAATCGGTGACTGGCTTTACTCGTGAAGAAGAGATCGACTTTGGCACCATCAACGACATTCCATTCCTATTGGAAGAGTCTCTTGCTCGCAGCGCAGCGCGTTTCAACAAGGTTCAACCTTGGCAAGAGCTTGTGATTGTTGATGAGCGAGTGATTACTGGCCAAAACCCAACCAGCGCGCACGCAGTAGGTGCAACTCTGGTTAAGCAGCTGTCTTAGTTAAATCAGAAACTTAACCGAGCAACGGTTTTAGTCTTAGTAACCGTCCTAATAGAATAACTGTCCTTAAGCAGATATAAGCTCAATCAAATAAAAAGAGCATGCTTCCTACTCAATATTCTTGAGAGAAGCATGCTCTTTTCTAATTCTGTAGCTATTAATGTGCTAGTGACTTCTTGCTAGTCGCTTCTTACTAGTTACTTCGCAAGATCCCTTCAAGCACATTGAACAGCAAGTCGATCTCTTCAATCGAGTTGTAATGCATACAACCAATACGCACCACGCCCTGCTCTTCAATACCCAACTGTTTCACCAAACCTAATGCGTAGAAATGTCCGTTCCACACACAGATATTATGTTCACCCAACTTCTTGGCGATGAACTCTGGAGAGTGATTATCAAAGGTAATCGCAAACGTTGGGGTTCTTAGGTTCGAATCAAATTCGGTTTTCCCGTAAAGCTTTGCCCCTTCAAGATCGGACAAGCGTTTAAGGAAGTACTCACTGAGTTGGCTTTCATGCTTATTATAAAGCGCGTAGCTTTGCTCTAAACGAGAACGTAATGAATCGGCGGGATCACCCAACTGCGCCAAGTAATCCACCGCCGCAATCACACCGGCAAGGCCTTCAAAACTTTGCGTTCCTGTCTCAAAACGACCTGGGCCGATATTAGTCGCAGGCTCAACCTTGTAAGGCTTTAAAGTATGCAGCCATTGAGGCGCAACATAAGCAATGCCCACATGCGGGCCGAAGAACTTATACGCTGAACACGCTAAGAAATCACAATTCAGTTGCTGAACATCGATCAAGTGATGCGGTGCGTAATGAACGGCATCGACATAAACCTGCGCGCCATGCTGATGTGCAAGCTCAATGACTTTCGCCATATCAACAATCGAACCTGTGGTGTTCGAAGCAAACGTCACCGCGACAAGCTTAGTCTTCTCATTTAACAGAGACTCAAAGTGCGCCATGTCTAGGCTGCAATCCGATTCGTCGACACGTACTTGGTGAACAATCGCGCCTTTGTCGTCGGCCGCTTGCTGCCAGCTTGATACATTTGAGTAATGGTCTAACGCAGTGACGATAACTTCATCGCCCTCTTTCCAATCGCGGCTGATCGCTCGGCTCAGTTGGAAGGTCAGCGAAGTCATGTTCGCACCGAACACAACGTTGCCAGAAGACTCAGCATTGAGTAGCGCTTGTGCTGCTTCTCTTGCTTGCTGCATTAAGCTCGTGGTCTTTTGGCTAGAAAAATAGTGGCCACCTAGGTTTGAATTGAAATGCCCTAGGTATTCGGTCATTGAAGCTAAAACATTCTCAGGCACCTGAGATCCGCCTGGCCCATCAAAAAAGGTCACAGGCTTACCGTTATGGTATTGGCCTAACGCGCTAAACTGTTGGCGTACATCATTAAGAGTGAAGGACATTACGCGCATCCTTAGCCGTTAGCACAAACAAATCCATGTAACCCATCTCATCGTGGTCTATAGTGCGAATTGGTTGTGCGTTGTGCCACAACTTGCTGTCTGCAAGCATCGTAACATCGCCGTTTTCAAGCACTTTTCTAAAGAATGGCGCTTCATGAGAATCTTGGTATAGCATGATTTCGCCACCCACAATGTTATGACGGTTCACACCAATTAACGCGATGTGGTCGAAGCCATCTTGGTGCACGCCTTCTGGCGCAACCTGCGTCTCTTCATAAATGGCAGCGATACGAATTTGGTGGATTTCGATTTCTTGTCCGTCTTCAAGCCCGTTGGTTTCAATAAACAGTTCACACATCTCTTGCATGCCTTGGCTGCTTAGAATTGGTGCTTCAATCGGCTCGAATTGGCGAACAACGTCACCTTGAAAGTGATTAATGTTTTCAGACTGAACAAAGTTATGTTTGTCTAGCTCAACGACTTGTCCATTACTGAATTGAACCACCGAGTACCTTCTCAATCGAAACTGGCCATCCGCATGCTCTGTACTTGGTAGCTTAGAGAATGAAGGTGACAACTCCTCAACTGCGTGGTTACTGAGGTGGGTAATATGTAGGGTATTTTCGTGAGCATGTAACATCATCGACTCCTTAATGATTGTTAATTTACTTTCGATATTTAACGTTTTGTTTACATAAAGGATACTTGAAGATCTTGTCAAATCAACATTAAACAATCATTTATCCCGTCAGAAATAATAATTCAGATAGTAAAACTAACTTTAAATTCAAAAGCAGTGCATAACACCAGAATAAAAGATGACCAACTCTTAAAACTAGCACACTCCACTAGCTAGTTATAAATCCCTGCAAATTTAAATTTAACGATATTATAAACTAGCAAGCTATGTTTCATATTGTGTCAGCCCTTTCCCTTTAATACGCCAGCCTCCTTGCCTGAGTTCAGGCATCACACTCGCCATCATTCATTTCTATGCTTTTGCACCGCGAAATACGACCTACCTATCAATTGCCAAACTATTGATTATTTACACAACAAACTGAAATTGGTTAATTTATGAGTACGCCAGAAACCAAACGCCTTTGCTTGCGCGTCTGGAACAGGTCGAGTTCGGGGGGAACTCGGCCGCCCTCAAATAGAGTGCTTTCTAATAAAACCTACAATTATAAATGATGCGTTTATTTGGAATATGATGGTCTGCCTTTATGTCCTAACTTAGAATTCGTTAAAAATAGGCGACTATAAAGATTGGGAATGTTCTACACAAAACAGATGAGAGGGTAAGCAAGCTTGAAAGGTTGGTTGCTAAAAGAGCCACCTTTGGTGACATTTACACCAAAAGTCAAAACGAAAATAAGTTAACTAGACTTAAAACGATTCACTTAGAAAATAGGGAATTTAGCTAACACTCAATTTCACTGGACTGATTTTTAAAACCGTTCTTCGAGCGCTTCTGCTGGTACATTCGCTGGTCAGCTAAGCTCAAACACTCAGAAAAATTGACACATTCAAAACTAGATGCGCTTCCAAAACTGAGGCCAGACTGAGGCCAATCAGCACTGCGAATTTGCTCTTCCACCTGAGTCACTCTAAGCTCAATCTGAGAATAGAGAGCCTCAACTTGTTTCTCTTTATCCACTTTCAACAACCAGATAAATTCGTCGCCACCAGCTCGATAAACCATTCCAAGGTCTGTAAATTTTTCTCGCATCATGCGGCTGGTGTATTCTAAAAAGCGATCCCCTTCATCATGACCATAAGTATCATTAATCGATTTAAGGCCATCACAATCGATGAAGACGATACAATAGGAATGATGTACTAATTGTTTACTCGCATCATTAAAATCCAGCCGGTTTCCAAGCCCCGTTAAACTATCCACCCTCGACTGGATATAGGTTTTCTGATGTTGATGTTGTTGAATCCGCAACCATTCAGTCAGTGACAATAAAATGCAGGTACAATCTATTGCTAATGCAACAACAACGATGACTTCTGTCGATCTCTGAGTCGGCAATGGTGCAAAATGCGCAAAAATGTAATATACCAAAGCCGTGCCATAACAAAGACCACCGATCAAATAATATTTAGCGACAAAGTTTCGTTGATAAACCATCAATACGCCAGTCACTATCATTGTCGGCACCCAGATTGCCGCAATTAAATGGGACATAACAAAAGTCAACGAAAACGGGGCAAAGACATTAATAAACCCGATAATGACACACAGCCAACTAAAGGCCTGAAAGGTAAGATTAATACGAATAAAATGCTGCGGAAATCCAAACAATAATCTTGTGTAATAGCAAGAAAAAGCAACCGCAAACGGAAACAATACCATTCCAAAATAAACTGGGTTCCAGCTTTGGCTTGATAATAAGTACCCCCAAGCGCCTGAAGCGGCGAACCATCCCAGGCCATGTAGCCCAACATAACCAGCACAAGCCAGTGTGACTGGATGTTTAGTTTGAAAGTAACAAAAAAGAGCGAAAACTCCCAACGTTAGCATGACAGTAATAGAAGCTAATGTGAGCGTATTGTTGCGGAAAACGTGAATATAAAATGGATATTCAGGTTGAAGAGTGAAGTTAACTGCCTTTGGAAATTTCTTTGCTTCCAAGTAGAGCCAAAGTGTTCCAGATTCCTCCGCATTCAATATTAACGGGAAGCTTTGCCTATGCAGATGCAAGATACTCTTGTTACTTAATTGGCCAAAATCAAGTATTCGCCTTACTTGACCATTTGTTGATTGCCAGTACCCCCAACCTTGATCCAAATAGTTTGCACGGAGTGTAACTATTTGTTGTGACGACTTGATATCGGAGTTGGCCAAATCAACTCTCAACCCAAACGCCCCTTCACCACCAAATATCGTTTCAATCCTTGGAGAGGATTCAATGTGTTTTTTTAATATGGGAAAATCGACTGGATCAGATAACAAAGGCATTTCATACCATCTTACAGCTTCATTAGCTAACACAGATTGTTCCCCGCTGACCTGCAGCGGAGAAGCAAAAACCGAATTCAGGCACACAATAAACACATTGATAAAAAGGATTAGAATCTGCATAGAGTTCAAATGATTCCGCGCAATATATAAATATCAATAATAACACATACAAAAAAATAACAACTGAGAAACACTCAACAGTTCAAGTATTAACCAACATTACACCTGTTTGTAATCATGCCGTTCATACTAAAAGTGCGTCTTGTGGTCGCTTATCTGCACGCTAATTTTGATGAATTCTTGCAGCGTCTTTTAACGCAAACTTTTTAAAATAAAACATAGGATTCAGGTTCTCTTGTTTTTCTACTCATCAATGTATACGCAAAAAAGTAAATACTGCTATAGAAACACCATGATCAAGAAGGCCCTAAAAGTGAGCAATATGCATAGCTGTTTGCAAGAGCACTTTCCTTGACTTATCGCTATTGATCTAAGACACAGGATTACAAGACCATCATTTAGTTCGGTTATGTTCTAACGTATAACGATTAATTACACTTCAGCCCTTGTTTAACCTTTTATTGCCTCCATATTTTCCATACAATCCTAAGCGATTATAAATAAAAACAATTTCAATTTCGGAGTCCTCATGAGCGACGTAAAGCACTGTAATTTATTGATTCTTGGTTCTGGCCCTGCTGGCTATACAGCTGCAGTTTACGCTGCTCGTGCAAACCTAAACCCAGTACTTGTTACGGGTATGCAGCAAGGTGGTCAGCTTACAACCACAACAGAAGTGGAAAACTGGCCGGGTGATGCTGAAGGTTTAACGGGTCCAGCTCTAATGGATCGCATGAAAGAGCACGCAGAGCGCTTTGAAACAGAGATCCTGTTCGACCACATTAACGAAGTCGACCTTTCTAACCGCCCTTTCCGTCTTAAAGGCGATTCTGGCGAGTACACGTGTGATGCATTGATCATCTCAACAGGCGCATCGGCTAAGTACCTAGGTTTAGAGTCTGAAGAAGCATTCAAAGGCCGCGGCGTTTCTGCTTGTGCAACGTGTGATGGTTTCTTCTACCGCAACCAGAAAGTTGCAGTTGTGGGTGGTGGTAACACGGCTGTTGAAGAAGCACTTTACCTATCTAACATCGCGTCTGAAGTTCACCTGATTCACCGTCGTGACACGTTCCGCGCTGAAAAGATTCTAGTGAAGCGTTTAATGGACAAAGTAGAGAACGGCAACATTGTTCTTCACACTGACCGCACGCTAGACGAAGTTCTAGGCGACGACATGGGCGTAACGGGCGTTCGCATTAAAGATACTCAGTCTGATAAGACAGAAGACATCGAAGTAATGGGCGCATTCATTGCTATCGGTCACCAACCAAACACTGAAATCTTCAAAGGCCAAGTCGACATGAAAGATGACTACATCATCGTTCAGTCTGGTCTTGAAGGTAACGCAACACAAACCAGCATCCCAGGCGTGTTCGCTGCTGGTGATGTCATGGACCACAACTACCGCCAAGCAATCACTTCTGCTGGTACAGGTTGTATGGCTGCACTGGATGCTGAACGCTTCCTAGATGGCCTTAACGATAAGTAAATCTGAGATTGCAGATTTAAATATCGAAGCCCTCACCTCAGTAGATGCAGGGCGTCATCACATTTTGTTGTAAATCCCTAGAGCCCAGTGGTATATCCACTGGGCTTTCTTTTGTATACTAGCCGCCCTCAACAAATAATAATTATCATTAAGCCTTCATAATGGATAAGAAAAAACAACGCAGCTTGAACAAGTGGCTTAAGCAACAGAGTAAGTTAGCGAAACGCTGGCTTATGATTGCGATTAGCCTTGGCGTACTTTCAAGCGTGTTCTTAATTGCTCAAGCAGCTCTTCTCGCCTCTATTCTTCACCAGCTGATCATCGAGAATGTCGATAAATCTGAACTGGTTGGTCATTTCGCAGGCTTGGCATTATCGGTCGTTGGCCGTGCTGGCTGTACATGGGGACGTGAAATCGCAGGTTATCGCTGTGGTGAACAGATCCGGGTCTACATAAGGCAACTCATCCTAGATAAATTACGTGAGTTAGGCCCTGCTTACATTAAAGGTAAACCTGCCGGTACGTGGGCAACGCTGTTGCTAGAACAAGTAGAAGACATGCAAGACTTCTTCTCTCGTTACTTACCTCAGATGTCTTTATCGGTAATGATTCCATTCATTATTTTAGTTGTGGTGTTCCCAGTCAACTGGGCAGCAGGACTGATCTTCTTGATTACTGCTCCACTGGTACCGATGTTCATGGCACTTGTGGGTATGAAAGCGGCCGATGCGAACCGTAAAAACTTCAAAGCGCTGCAGCGTCTTTCTGGTCACTTTTACGACCGTTTGCAGTCAATGACAACCATCCGTCTATTTGACCGCACCAACGCTGAAACAGAAGTATTGAAAGGTGCATCTGAAGTGTTCAGAACGCGCACCATGGATGTGTTGAAAATCGCTTTCTTGTCTTCTGCGGTACTTGAGTTCTTCACGTCGATCTCTATCGCGATGACGGCGGTTTACTTTGGTTTCACCTACATCGGTGAACTTAACTTCGGCCACTACGGTGCAGGCATTACGCTATTCGCTGGTTTGTTTATCCTTATCTTAGCGCCAGAGTTTTACCAACCTCTGCGTGATTTAGGTACTTTCTACCATGCGAAACAACAAGCGGTTGGCGCAGCGGAAAGTATTGTCGAGTTCCTAGAAACAGACATCACTAAAGTTAAATCAGGCGACACTCAGTTAGACCCGGCTCAAGGCATCAATATTGAAGCTCAAGATCTGAAAGTATTGAGCCCTGAAGGTGTTCAACTGGTTGGTCCTATCTCGTTCGCGCTTAACACTCGCCAATCGACTGCGTTAGTTGGCCCAAGTGGTGCAGGTAAAACAAGTTTGATCAACGCTATTCTTGGTTTCATGCCTTATGAAGGAAGCTTGAAAATCAATGGCATTGAATTGCGTGACCTCGACTTAACCTCTTGGCGTAAAACCATTAGCTGGGTTGGTCAAAATCCGTTGCTACTGCACGGCAGCATTCGTGACAACGTCACTCTAGGTAAGCATGATATCGCTGACCAAGTTGTCGAGAATGCACTTGAGCAATCATTTGCTAGCGAGTTTGTAAACGAGCACGGCTTGGATTACATGATTTCTGATCGCTCTGGCGGCCTGTCTGTTGGTCAATCTCAGCGTTTGGCTCTGGCTCGCGCAATGATTCAAGACGGTCAGTTCTGGTTGTTAGATGAACCAACAGCCAGCCTAGATACTCGTAGCGAACAGTTGGTAATGAAAGGCATCAATAGCAACATTGAAAGCCGCACTGCCCTGCTTGTGACGCACCAACTCGCTCCTCTTAAATCAGTCGATAATATTCTGGTTATGCGCGATGGTGGTCTGGTTGAACAAGGTCATTACTCTCAGCTTTCGACTGCGGGTGGTTTGTTTGAAGAGATGCTGAACGCGAACTTAGCTCAACAAGATAATAAGGGTAATTTAGATGCGTGATTTACTGCCTTACCTGAAACTCTATAAAAAGCATTGGTTTGGCCTATCGCTAGGCATGCTATTGGCTTTTGCTACTCTGTCGGCTTCTATTGGCTTGTTAACGCTATCAGGCTGGTTCATTTCAGCTTCTGCGGTTGCAGGCCTTACGATTGCACGTGAAACCTTCAACTACATGCTACCGGGTGGTGGTGTACGTGGTTTGGCAATGAGCCGTACTGCGGGTCGTTGGGGTGAACGTGTTGTCAGCCACAATGCAACATTCAAATTGTTAACTGATCTGCGTATCTTCTTCTTCAAGAAGCTGGCTCCGCTGATCCCAGGTCGTATTTCAAACCTTCGTGATGCTGATCTTCTGAACCGCTTGGTTGCTGATGTCGACGCGATGGATCACGTGTACTTGCGCTTAGTAAGCCCTGTGACGGTGGGTGTATTTGGGATTTTCTTCCTGACTCTGTTCTTAATGTGGTTCGATAGCTCACTAGGTTTAATCTTAGGTTCTATCCTTCTGATCATGCTGTTGGTTTGGCCAATCTTGTTCTACAAATTGGGTAAACGTAACGGTGGTGAGCTGACACAGAACAAAGCGGATCTTCGTGTGACAACGCTAGATTGGATTGAAGGCTACAGCGAGCTAACTCTGTTCGGTGCTGAAGAGCGTTACCGTAATGCTATTCTAGAAACGCAACGAAAGCTGATGGCGAATCAGTTTGTGAATGCTAACCTAACCGGTATGGCTTCAGCTGCGCTAATGCTGTTCAACGGTTTAACGTTGGTTCTTATGCTTTGGCTTGCGGCTGACGGTGTGGGTGGTAATGCACCAGACCCGTTCATCGCGCTAATGGCGTTCGCAACCATGGCAAGTTTTGAACTGCTGATGCCTATCGCAGGCGCGTTCCAGCATTTAGGTCAAACTCTGTCTTCTGCTCGTCGCTTGAATGAAGTTATTCTGTCAGAGCCTGAAGTTCAGTTTGCTGAAGAGAAACTCGACATCAACAAGCCGCTTGATATTACGTTCTCAAACGTGACGTTCAACTACCCTGACTCTGAGCGCAGTGTTCTGAACGCTGTTGACCTAACGATCCCTGCCACGCACAAGGTTGCGATTGTTGGTCAAACGGGTTCTGGTAAATCGACTCTGATCCAGCTTCTGACTCGCTACTGGGATCCTAAAAAGGGCTACATATCAATCGCGGGTATTGAACTGACGCAGTGGAACGAATCGCAGCTTCGTGAATCAATCAGTGTAGTAAGCCAACGTGTCGACATTCTAAATGGTACTTTGCGTGACAACTTGTTGATTGCAAGACCAGAAGCGACCGATGATCACTTAGCGAATATCCTAAAAGACGTTGGTCTAGAAAAGCTGCTTGAGAATAACGCACTTGATAGCTGGTTAGGTGACGGTGGTCGTCAACTATCTGGTGGTGAGAAGCGCCGTATTGGTATTGCACGTGCGATTCTTCATGATGCCCCTATCCTGCTTCTCGATGAGCCAACAGAAGGCTTAGATAAGCAAACAGAACACAGCATCATGACGCTGTTCGAGAAGCACTTTGAAGGCAAGACGGTTATCTTCATCACCCACCGTTTGATTGGTCTAGAGTCGATGGATTCTATCGTTCTGATTGAACAAGGCGAGATTGTTGAAAACGGCTCTCACGAGAAGCTGTTAAACGAAGAAGGACGTTACTTCCAACTTCGTCAGGCAATCTAGCTTCCCCTTAAGCTATAAAGAAAACTATTCAAGGCCCGAGTTTATACTCGGGCTTTTTGTTGTCTGCGATTCTAGTCTCGAGCAACCATTCCCCCCTAAACGGTTGTTCATGCGCTGATTAGTTTTGCCCTTTCCTACAAAAACTTACCATTTACAAAGCAACGAGTTGCACACAATTCAAGTCGTAGCACATTACTATGATCATCTTTCTAGGATAATACGTATCAATCAACCTCATGGAATAACCTCCCCCTAAAATAATGGAGAACAGTGTATGTCTTTACGATTAATCGCAACAACGATAGCGCTTGTAGGTGCTAGCTTTACCGCTCAAGCGAGCTCGGAATGTGAAGTATCGATTGATGCTAGTGATCAAATGAAATTTTCAACTGAAACATTAAGCGTTCCAGCGAGCTGTAAAGAAGTGAAGCTGACGCTAAACCATACTGGTTCTATGCCAGCCCAATCAATGGGTCACAACGTCGTTATAACAGACACTGCGTCGCTACAAGCAGTAGGCATCGATGGTATGTCGGCAGGTATCGACAATAACTACGTAAAACCTGACGACAGCCGCGTTTACGCCTTCACTCGTGTTATCGGTGGTGGCGAGTCAACCTCAATCACTTTCAGCACAGAGAAAATGACAGCCGGTGGCGACTACTCTTTCCTATGTTCATTCCCGGGCCACTGGGCAATCATGAAGGGCAAGTTTGAGTTTAAATAACTCGTTAGTCTAGATTGTACAGATACATCAAAGCCCCAACCTAAGTCGGGGCTTTGTTATATTGGCTTCGATTACAGCTTGAAGCGGCTGATTTCGCTTTCTAGCTCGTGAGACAGTTCAGAAAGCTGCGCAGCTTGCTCTGCAGCTTGGTGTGCTTCGTCTGCTAGCTCGTTAGATACGTCACGGATTCCTTCAGTGTTACGAGTAATCTCAGACGTTACTGACGCTTGCTCTTCTGCAGCAGAAGCAATCTGTGTTGCCATGTCGCTGATGCGTTCAACAGCAGCATGGATTTGCGTTAGGCTTGCAGCCGCTGAGTTCGCGTCATCAACACTGGTTTCAGCAAGTGTACGGCTATCGTTCATGATGTTAACCGCTTTGCCTGTTGTACCTTGCAGCAACTCAATCGTTTGTTGAATTTCTTGCGTTGAACCGTGTGTACGTTGGCTCAGAACTCGAACTTCATCCGCTACTACTGCGAAACCACGACCTTGCTCACCGGCACGTGCTGCTTCAATAGCGGCGTTAAGTGCAAGTAGGTTTGTTTGTTCTGCAATACCTTGAATGTTAGACAAGATAGCGTTGATGCTGTTGCCGTGCTCTTCAAGTTCTAGAATCACGTTGGTTGCGATTTGAACTTCTTGAGCCAGGTTTTGGATAGAGCTTTGAGTCTGTGTCACTTGACCAGTACCGTGCTCACACGCGCCAACCGCTTCAGATGAGTTCTGTGCAGTATGGTCTGCGTTACCTGCGATCTCTTGTGTTGCTGCAGCCATTTCGTTAACGGCTGTTGCTACCATGTTGATCTCGTCTTGTTGCATTTGGATACGAGCACTACGTTCTTCAGCTTGAGAAGCCGTTTGACGCGCTTGGTTGCCCAGCGCAGCAGATACTTCGCTTAGCTTGATCACCATGGTGTGCATGTTGCCCACAAAACGGTTGAAGTTTGCTGCAAGCTGACCAATTTCGTCGTCGCTCTTAGGCTCAAGGCGTTGAGTAAGATCGCCCTCACCTGAAGCAATTTCTTCAAGTGCTGCTGAAACGCGGTTTAGGTCGCGGAATAGGAAGCTTACTAACCAAGACACAAGTACGATTACGATGAGCGTAATAATGACAGCAGTGATGATCAGCTGAGTAAGTAGCGTTGAGTGGTTCGCTTCTTCTGTTGCTTTGTCCATCTGAACCGCGAAGATCCAGTTAGTGTTAGGCACCTTCGTGAAGTAAAGCAGCTTGTCTGCGCCGCGCTCTTTGATGATCTCGATGCTACCCGTACGCACTGCGTTTTCGATGATAGGCATAGAGATATCGTTTGAAAGTTGGCTTACCGGCTTCAAGCTTAGTGCTGAATCTGGGTGTGCTAGGAATGTGCCGTCAGAGGCATCAATTAGCATTGCGTAAGCGTTGTCACCAACATCAAGGCTGATTACATCGTTAACCAACTGGTCGATCAGTACGTCTGCACCAACAACACCAACAAGTTGGCCGTTGTGGCGAACAGGTTCTGCGATCGTTACTAGAAGTGCTTTGGTGATTGCATCTTGGTAAGCCGTAGTAATGATTTGCTTACCTGCAGCGTTTGCTTCTTGGTACCAAGGACGTTGACGAGGATCGTAATCTGCACGATTACGTTCAGGATGTGAACGGTACATTCCACCTTCTGGAGTACCTAAAAAGATATCGTCAAAGCCACCCGCTACACGAGCTTGTCTAAGGAAAGGAACAACATCATCCTCTCGTGAAAAGTCATTAAATGCTGATGCGATATCAGTACGGATATCAATCCAGTTTTTAATACCTTCAGATGCTGCTTCAGATACGCTTTCAGCTCGTAGGTATACGCCATTACGAGTCTGTTCAAATAATTGGTTTGCTGACAACCAAGTCAACGCTGTAGCCATAACGACAACAGCAGATAGGCTAGCGCCTATCAACTTCTGCTTTAGTGTTAGTTTCATGTCAAAGTTTCACGAGTGGTGGGAAATCCCGCGCATACTACCCAATATCAGTATTAAATTCGAGCAATTTTATAATTTAATATCGGAATATAATTTTAAGCAAACCATAAGCTTACCTAATGTCAATTCCTTGGCTTGTCGCCAAATTTAAGGCGGCATTATCTCTACGGTTATTAGTATTTTTATCGCACTTCACATGTTAAAAAGAGACAAGAAAACACGGTAAAGAAGAAACAAAAAAGGCAGAAGAGTTTCCTCTTCTGCCTTCATATTATTTACCACTCTACTGCGTATAAATTGCAGTAGATTTCAGCTTAAAAGCCTAGCGCTTTTCTGTACGCATACCCATTAGCAAGCTCACACACATCAGTAATAGAATGATGGTGAATGGCAATGCTGTAGAGATTGCACCCGCTTGTAGAGCTTGTACTGCTTCAGTACCACCAACCCACAATAGAGCAACAGCAATAGCACCTTCAAGGAACGCCCAGAACACACGTTGAGGCACAGGCGTATCAACTTTACCACCCGCGGTGATGCTGTCGATTACTAGAGAGCCTGAGTCAGACGATGTAATGAAGAATACTAGAACCAATACAACCGCAATGATTGAAAGCAGAGTCCCGAACGGCAGTGCATCAAACATTTGGAACATTGCTAGTGATACATCTGTTAGGCCGTCTTGACCAAGAATACCAACGTTATTCACGATTTGGTCAATCGCCATGCCACCGAATACTGACATCCAAATGATAGTCACTGTAGTCGGTACAATCAGTACTGCTGTGATGAACTCACGAACGGTACGACCTTTAGAAACACGTGCGATAAACATACCTACGAATGGAGACCATGAGATCCACCAAGCCCAGTAGAATACAGTCCAACCGTGCATCCACGTTTCATCTTCACGACCGTGAGGGTTACTCAACGGAATGATGTTTTCAATGTATGCCATCAATGTCGTTGGGATAGAACCTAAAGTCACCGCGTAGCCGATTAGAGCCACTAAGATAAGCAGTAGGAAAGCCACCAACATGTTGATGTTACTGATAACTTTAACGCCACCATCAATACCACGAAGTACTGATACTACCGCCAATAAAGTCACCGCTGTAATCACAATAACTTGCAGACCTAAGCCCGCTTCAATGCCGAATACATGCTGAATACCACTTGCCGCTTGTTGTGCACCAAGACCTAACGATGTCGCCAGACCAAATAGCGTTGCAAGTACAGCAAGAATATCAACAATGTGACCTGCCCAGCCCCAAGCTCTATCACCTAAAATTGGGTAAAAGATAGAACGGATAGAAAGAGGCAATCCCTTGTTGTAAGAGAAAAACGCAAGTGACAGTGCTACTACGCCATAAATCGCCCAAGGGTGTAGACCCCAGTGATACATGGTTGCGCCCAATGCCAGTTTTGCAGCTTCTGGTGTGTTTGGTTCAACACCTAACGGAGTTTCAAACCAACCCGTGAAGTAAGCCGCTGGCTCTGCCACACTCCAGAACATCAAGCCGATACCCATACCTGCGGCAAACAGCATCGATAGCCAAGAGAAGAATGAGTAATCTGCCGTCGCATCAACACCACCAAGGCGGATTTTGCCGTACGGAGAAACAATCAAACCTAAGCAGAAAATTACGAAAATATTACCCGACCAGATGAAAAGCCAATCAAACGAATTGATAATCTGGCCTTTAACGCCATCTAGCGCAGCCTTTGCTGAAGCGGTATCTGTAATAAGAACACCGATCAGGAACAAAGCGATAAGTCCCGCACTAATACCAAATACTGGGTTATGAACATCAAAACCCCATTTTTGGACGTTATCTTGACCGACAGTGTAATCCGTACTGTCGATACTGTATTTATCTATACCTTTAGTCATTATCCCTCTCTACGGAATACTACTAATATCCCTTACTTACCTGTGACCTAATCACAAACCCGAACCTACAATCCAAGTAGCACAAGCTGTTGTCACATTAATTCAAATATTTGGATGTCTGAAGTTTAGCAGGTTAACTTATTGTTTTCAGTAAACCTGAAGCGGTTCGTTTGGTTTTCATCCAATATTCACGTAAATACTCAAATTAATGTCGAAAAAAAAGCCGAACATGTCGGCCTTTAATTCAATATTACTTTCAACTCAAAGCATTTCGGTGTTTAACCAATTGATTTTCTGTTCGTAAACCTAGCAATAAGCTTAGGCACATAAGCAATCATAATCACCTAACCTATGCACCATTAAGACTCATAGGCTTGCTTTGAGCTGACTATTTACTTCAAAGGAAAGATCAATCCACAAGCCCACAATTGACAGCGTACTTGGCAAGCTCTGCGGTAGAGTGAATATCGAGCTTATGCTTAATATTTTGCCTATGGGTTTCTACCGTTCGATAGCTGATATTCAGCGCCTTTGCGACCTCTTTACTGCTCTCCCCTTTTGCGACTAATTTCAGCACAGCCTCTTCACGTCTGCTCAATGGATTCTTGACAGATGGCGTGGGAGTAATCGGCTGAGTAAACAAATTCTGCGTGACTTTTTCACAGAAATAGGTCGATCCTTGATTGACCGTTTTGATTGCCTGTACCATTTTTTCAGCCGAAATCTCTTTCAACATGTAACCGACAGCACCCGACTGCATCACCTTCATGATGTATTCACGGTTGTTATGCATGGTCAGCATCAGGACCTTGGCTTCTGGGTCTTCTTCTTTAATCAGATGGGTGGCATCAATGCCATTCATGATAGGCATGCTGATATCCATCAACACCACATCAGGGCGCAGAGACTTAACGACCTCTACCGCTTCTAGTCCATTGCTGGCCGTACCTATCACGCTAATATCTGGCTCGAGTTCCAATCTCGCCATAAAGCCATCCAGTACCACTTGGTGATCATCAGCAATCACAACTCGAATAACTTCACTCATTCATTAATCCCTCTAGTGTCAGTAACACTGTAATTTCCGTTCCGAGGCCAATCTCACTCATCAATTCAAAGTCACCACCGATGAACTCCACTCGCTCTCTCATGTTACGCAGCCCGATCCCTCGTTTTTCCATCGCTTTATAGGTGTTGAAACCGACACCGTTATCTTGAATCAGTAGTTGCAACACATTACCAATTTGCTGAGCGATAACCGTTACTTTGGTCGCTTGTGCATGTTTTTCTATATTATTCAGCGACTCTTGCACGACTCGATATAGGGTCGTCGCCGCCTCTGATTTTAACTTACCAGGTTGAGTAGCAAACATGGTCTCGACTTCTATGCCCGAGTGCGCCTGAAAATCTAACAGTAATGAAGACAATGCCGCTTCTAAGCCTATGTCATCCAATGAACTTGGACGAAGTTGATGCGAGATGTGCCTCACTTCTTCGATCGCTCGCATCAGTGAATGCTGCGACTTATTCAAATGTGCTTTAAGGTCTTCATTTTGTAGCTTATTACCGAGCAGTTCCAAATGGCAACGACTCGACACTAATAATTGGTTAATACCATCATGCAACTCACGCGCTAGATGCTTCTTCTCGTCTTCTTGGAACATCACCGTCTTATGCGCCAGCTCCTTTAAGTTGTTATCAGCAATCCGATGTTCATGCATGTTAATAGCCAAGGTCAGCACGATGATGACCGCGACCGTTACGCTCAAAATCACCACAATCGAAAAGAACGTGGTTTCAATATTCTTATTTATCGCAGCCTGCATCGAAGCCACTTCTTGGTGTACGTCTTCAATATACAAGCCGGTGCCAATCATCCAGTCCCAACGCTCTAACCAAGCGGCGTAGCTCAGCTTAGACACCACCTCACCCGTCGACGGTTTTTGCCACAAATACTGGTGAAACCCGCCTCCGGTTTGCGCTTCTCTTAACAGAGCCTCTATCAGAAAATCGCCATCTTCATCTTGCAGTTGGAGTAGGTTTTGGCCTATCAATTCTGGCTGAATTGGATGAACCAAGTTGGTCCCGAGGCGATCGTATGCGAAGAAGTACCCATCAGAGCCATATCTAAGTTTAGACAATATGGTTCGAACTTTTTTTTTGGCTTGGGCTTCTTGGATATTTGGATCGTTATAGACGTGTTCTATGGCGTCGAACGCGAGATCAACCGTGTCTTTGAGGGCGTTTTCACGCGACTTGATTAGGCTGTCTCTAAAGATCTCGACTTCTTTAGCGCCTAACGTCTTAGTCTGGTGCAGCGAGATCCAACTAATACTCGCCGTTACCAGCAGCAACGGGAGCAACGTCAGCAAAATCAGCTTGGCTTTTAGAGGCATTCCTTTCCCTCACAAAAAACGGCTTACTGAACATCAATAAGCCGTTTTACTTTAGCAATTTATAGATAGCCGTTGAAACATATCATTCACATTCTTGGCTTCACTCACATTCCATAGAAAGATGGGAAAGCGAGAAGTGATCCAAGTACGAGGATTTGAATCAGAATGAACGGCATCACACCTCGGTAGATGTCCTTAGTCGTCACGCCTTTAGGTGCTACGCCTTTTAAATAGAACAAACTAAAACCAAATGGCGGCGTTAAGAAGGAAGTTTGTAGGTTCATCGCAATAAGGATAGCGAACCATGTCATGTTGATGCCCATCAGTTCAGCAACTGGCGCAATGATCGGCACGATGATGAAACAGATCTCTACGAAGTCGATGAAGAAACCCAGAATCAGAATCACCAGCATGGTAATGATCAGGAAGCCCCATTTTTCACCTGGCAGTTGTAGCATCCACTCTTCAACCAGATAGTCGCCACCAGTGTAGGTAAACGCCATTGAGAATGCCGTTGCACCCAACAAGATAGCAAATACCATCGCCGTTACTTTCACCGTCTCTTTCGACGCCTCGTACACCATCGACCAACTAAATTGACCGTAAAGCAGTGCAAGTATCATCGCACCCGCGCCACCTAATGCGGCTGACTCTGTTGGCGTAGCAACACCTGCGAAGATAGAGCCCAGTACAACAATGATTAACGCTAGAGGCGGAAGAATCGCTTTCAGTGCATTAAACACTTCCTGCTTACGGCTGATGGAGTCATCACGTTCAATAGGTTGAGCCGCTTCAGGGTGTAGCTTTGCGTATATCAAGATATAAACGATGTACGCGCCGACCAGCATCACGCCCGGCCAAATCGCCGCTTGGAACAAGTCGCCTACAGGAACACCTAGAACATCACCCAATAGAATCAATACGATGGAGGGTGGAATGATCTGCCCTAGCGTACCAGACGCACAAATAGTGCCGCAGGCTAAGCCTTTGTCGTAATTGTACTTGAGCATTACAGGTAGGGAGATAAGTCCCATAGCAACAACAGAAGCACCAACCACGCCAGTAGAAGCCGCAAGTAGTGAACCTACTAATACGGTTGAAATCGCGATACCACCACGAACGCCGCCAAACAGTCGCCCCATAGACTCAAGCAACTGCTCAGCAAGCTTGGTCTTTTGTAGAACGAGCCCCATAAAAACAAACAATGGAACGGCCATCAGAACCGTGTTTTCCATAATGGATTGAATTCGATATGGCATGAAGGCAAACATTTCAATGCCCTCAGCCCAAACACCAAAGATTAACGCGATACCACCAAAGGTAAACGCCACTGGGAAGCCAAGTAAAAGCGCAAACAAGGCTACGAAAAACATTACTATTCCAATCATGTTCAGCCTCTACTTGTTTTTTGTATGAATATTGTTTGCATGGATAAGATGCGGATTAAAAATCTTATTCAGTGAATGCAGGATCAAACCTACGCCACTGAGTGCCATCAAAAAGAATGACAGCGGGATCATAGCTTTGATGATCCAGCGATACGGCAGGCCACCCGGGTCACCTGAGGTTTCACCCAGTTCATAACTCTCTTTGGCAACATCGATACCAAACCAAGCCACCAGCAGGCAAAACGGAAGTAGAAAGATAAGCGTGCCAAGCAGGTCAATAATCGCTTGTGCTTTAAAGCTCAGTTGCTCATAGAACACGTCAACTCGAACATGGCCACCAGCCTTGATGGCATAAGGAACACCGAGTAGGAAAACGGCGGAGAAAAGGTGCCATTCCATCTCTTGGAAGGCGATAGAGACATCGTTGAAGGCATATCTCATGACAACGTCATACACGACGTTGGCGATAAGTAAAATAAACAACATACTGGAAAGCCATCCCAGTGCGTCACCGATACGATTAAACAGGCGTTCAATATAAATTAGACTTCGCATTCCCGACTCCATGGAATTTGAAAAGACATCGCGCAGCTGAGGTAACGAGCTGTAGGACGTAGAAAAGGTTCTTGAGCGTAATACAGGATTTATCCTGCTTAGTTATTATGTTTTAAATGAACCCTCGGCTTATTCACTCTTAAATACTCAATAAGAAAAGCTTCGGGTTCATTTAGATTCAGTTCAACAACTGTCGATTATTTCGCTTGGCTATTTAGATAAGCTCTATGTGAAATATCCGTCCATGAACGTACTTGCTCTAGGTAGCTTGCTTGTGAAGCTTGAATCTCTTTTGCTAGCTCATCTTTCTCAGCATGTGCAGCCAGTAGGCGATCGTTCGCTTCTTTCAGAGCAGACATAACCTCTGGTGGGAAATCTTTCACTTGTACATCTGGGTATTCTGTCTTCATTGAAACCCAGTTCTTACCACTTTCGTGCGTTGCTTGTGTGTACATGTCGTAAGCCGCAGTACGCATTGCAACACGTAAGATTTCTTGTAGGTCTTCAGGCAGCTTGTTCCATGTACGCTTGTTCACTAGGAATTGAAGCTCTGAACCCGGCTCGTGCCAACCTGTGTAGTAGTAAGGCGCGATTTTGTGGAAGCCCATTCGTAAATCCAGCGATGGACCTACCCACTCTAGTGCATCAATCGTGCGACGCTCTAGAGACGTGTAAAGTTCACCTGGGGCAATGTTCGTCGGTTTAGCACCTAGCTCAGCAAGAATCTCGCCTGCAAAGCCCGGGATTCGCATTTTCAGACCTTGTAGATCTTCAACGCTGTTGATCTCTTTTTGAAACCAACCCCCCATCTGGATATCCGTGTTACCACCAGGGAAAGACATCAAGTTATGTGGAGAGTAAACCTGCTCCATTAACTCCATACCACCACCGTGATAGAACCACGCGTATTGTTCTGCTGGCGTCATACCGAAAGGCATAGAAGTGAAGTAAAGAGTGTTTGGAACTTTACCTTTCCAGTAGTAAGAGCCTGAGTGACCCATGTCGTATTGACCAGACTTAACCATGTCAAAAACGCCAAGAGGTGCTTTGTGTTTGTTTGCTGAATCGATTCTGATTTGCAGTCGACCATTCGACATCTTCTCAGCCATCGCCGCCATGTTTTTGGTTGCATCACCGAAAACTGGGAAGTTTGGTCCCCAAGTTTCCGCAAGTTTTAAACGGTAAACCTTATCAGCGGCTGTAGCACCAGTAGCGACCAAAGCTAAACAAGCCGCAGCAGTTACTGCAACGTTTTTAAAAACTCGTGTGAGGGAGTTAGAAATGAGACTCATGTTCACGTCCTTTGTTGGGTTAACACTCTTTCTATGAGCATTTTTTATGATTCAACATAAGAGTGCACCGTGATGAGGCAACAAGATATCAGGGAGAGCACGCACGCATGGCGTTAACAAAGTTACGTATTAGACCAAAGGATTAAGTAGAACTACGTAGGAGATGATTGAATAGTGTCGATTTCAAAGGAGTTTGGATATTCACCAAGGCAATGCGTATTGATAAATACCTAAGTATTAATAATTAAATACTCTTAACAATTGATTGCCATTTCGTGATGAAGCTCTATTCATTGCTGTATTTTAGGGGAAAAAATCAAGGCTTTGCTCTCTTGATCTACCTAGCTAACGCCCTAATTTAGTGCTTGCTGATTCGAAGCTCTGACACGAGACAACACTAATCAGTTAAGCCGTATATCGAATTGGAATTGAGATTATAGAGCCTAGGTTTAGGCTTGGATTTGGGCTCGGACTTGGCATAATGTGCCAGATTCAAAAAAGCCTCGAAAATCGAGGCTTAAAAACTTAACGAAGCGAATGTAATCCCACAGGATTAGATAGCTTTGTAGATAACCTTGTTACCTGCTAGCTGCTCTTTCGCTACTAGGTTTTCTTCAAGAAGTTTTTTCAATGCGCCTGTTGCCCATGAAGCTGCTTTCGCGTCTTCTTGACCAGCTTCTAGGCCGATACCTTTAGGGTTAATGCCTTCAGCATTGCTAACAACGATGTCTAGAACTTGTTGTTGCTTAGGAGTCAGTGCTACTGCAACTTCTTTAGTTGCTGCTACTGCTTTCTCTACCGCTGGTTTTGCTGCTACAGTTTTTTCTGCTACAACTTTCTCTGCGACAGGCTTCGCTTTTTTCGGCGTTGCCACTGCTTTAACTACAGCCGCTTTAGTGCGTTTCTGCAGTTTAGCCTGCACCTTACGCTTATGAGCAAGTCTCATTGAATATTTCTCCAGTTCACTGCTCTTTTCGCAGTGGTGAAAATTTGAAGCGCGATTTATACCAAAAAACAGGAGCTATTTGTAGAGTGAAGCGCCGAAAGTCGACGAAAAATACCGATATTGTCTACTAGCGTCTATTATTTAATCATCGACTTATCAATTCAGGGTCATATACACTGGTTATCCATCCAGACAAAAATATGAAAACTTGGTGTTGCCTATGGACACTCGTCACCTTACAAATTTCTCTTTGCCTTCGTTCACACGTTCGTACCGTATTCTGGCCGTTGTTTTAGGCTTCGTTTGCTTGATCGTTGCTCTGCACAGTGACAATCCAAAGTTACTGATCGTGGGTGCATTTTGCATTATTGCCCTACTCGGAACTGGCTATTATTTAATGTTGCGCAGCAGAGTGATGTTCACTCTCACACCGACTCATTTTCAGCAGCATTTTTATAAAGGTGGGTGGGTTTTAAAGTGGAGCAATATTGAAAAGATTGGCCTATGTACTTACGAACAAGATGGGTGGCATCAACCTCTTCCTTGGGTTGGTATCAAGGTTAAAGATTACTCGCCCTACCTCGATTCAATTTGCCCTAAAATCACTTGCGAGTTATTGCTGAGCCAGCGAGCACTTTTGTATCTGGGCGCCAAGCAAGCAGGTAAAGAGTCAAACTTTGAAGATATGGTTCTCGACTCATCGCATTACCATGCGCGCTGCACTGAGAGCGGTTGTGTGGAACTGAACAGATATAAAGAGTCACAAAATACTGACGAGGTTATCTTCAACGATAGCCAAACACAGACTAGCCCAGGTTCATCCCATGAATCGAAATCCCATAAATCGAATGCGCAAAACGAAGTGATTAAAGACTATTCAGGATTGCAGGCGATGCTTGCGAACAGGATGAAATATCAGAGGGGTTTCCACGGTTACGATATTTTCATATCAACTCAAGATTTGAATATGAGTGGAGAAGAGTTTATTGGACTTGCTCGACGCTACTTGGCGGCTGCCGAGCGTCTTTCTGATTAAAATTAAACAGGTTTAAAAATAAACTCGCACGCTAATCCACGATGAACCATAAAAAAAGCTTAGCTTTCATAGGAAAAGCTAAGCTTCATTTTCAATCGTTCTTCTATTAAATCAGAGACCTAGTACAGAGGCATTTCATCCGCTACGAATGGGTTTGATGCGCGCTCACGGCCAAATGTAGACTCAGGGCCATGACCCGGAACGAATGTTACGTCGCTTCCTAGTGGCCAAAGCTTAGTCTTGATTGAAGCAATCAGCGTGTTGAAATCGCCTTGTGGGAAATCCGTACGACCAATAGCACCGTTAAATAAAACATCACCAACAAACGCCATGCGCGCTTGCTCGCTGAACAGTACAACGTGACCTGGCGTATGACCCGGAGTATGAATCACATCAATCACTTGGTTACCAAAAGTCACTTTGTCGCCCTCTTCCAACCATGTGTTTGGTTCAAAAGCTTTGCACAGTGGGAAACCAAACATCTGGCTTTGGTTCTCTAAGCCTTGAAGCCAAAAGTTATCGGCTTTATGCGGGCCAACAATATTCACGTTCAAGATCTCAGCAAGCGGTACAGTGCCGCCCACATGGTCTAGGTGACCGTGCGTCAGTACCAAGTTCACCACTTTAACACCTAGCTCTTCAATGATCGCAGCCAACTGTTGAACGTCACCGCCCGGATCGACAACGATGCCTTCCATTGTCTCATCACACCACACAATTGAGCAGTTTTGAGAGAAAGAGGTAACAGGGACAACTTGATACTTGAGAGACATATACAAACCTTAAAGGGCAAACTGAAATTTGGGCAAACTATGACATTGGATGTCTACTTTGACAAGTCCCTACCGTTTCGCTCGCAATCTAAGCCTAGCGCTACCAGCTGCGAACTGGGCCAGTATCGATATGGATAAAGTTGCTACGTGCATAATAACCTACACCACCCGCGTTCAGGCTTTTGGCTACGTCTCTTAATTCTTTTAGGTTGACGCCATCAATACGGAAATCAATCGCTTTACCCAACATGTGGTAGCTCTTCTTAGCTACGCCACTCGACTTAGAGCGCAATGCTTCATTGGTCGCAGGAGAACGGTAACCAGAGATGATTTGAACTTCTTTTTGAATACCTAAGACATTTTGAATCTGAGTGATCTGATCAAACAGGTTCTTATCCATTGGGTGAATTTCATTGCGGCGGAAATCGCGACATAATTTGCTGAGGCGTGCCATCTCGTCACCAACATAGTTAGTGCCATCGAAATAACAGGTCTCTAATCGTTCACCAGTGTGAAGATTGTTCATGCTAATCGTTCTTGGTTGATCAGGGTATGAAGCAAAAGCGATAGAAGGAGTAATTGAGGCGACAACAGCGGTACCACCAGCGTAAGTCAGAAACTGACGGCGTGAAAATAAACTTTGAGACATACAGCAAAAAAACCAATTAGATCGAACGAAAAATGCACGATACATAATGGTAATTGCTGCGTCAACGTACAAAAACCGCCCAAAAGGTTAGTATTTGTAACCTTTGCACGGTTAGTTATTGATCCACATTATAATTTTATCAATAGAAGCTTAGTTGTCATTTTTTGGTCAAGATCACCCTTATTGGCTTCATTGATAATTAACCACCCTCTTTATCATATTGATAGATGTCACCACGATATTGTATGCCCCCTTCTTCAAACAATACGGTTTGATAAATGATATGTACGGGGATTCGCTTCTTGAGACGAACCTTAGTATTGGGCGCAAGTTCATCATCCTGATTCGGCACTTTCTTTACCTTAGTCGCAAATAACAACTCCGCGAGTTCCTCGGCATGCTCAACACGAATACAACCAGAGCTATAGGCGCGGAAGTCATCGTTAAACAAGCTTTTACTTGGGGTGTCATGGAGATAAATGGCTCGCTTGTTGGGCGTATTGAACTTATACAAACCCAATGCGTTACTAGAGCCTGCTTGCTGGCGCATTCGATAAGGAAAAGAGTTAAAGTTAATCGTTTGCCAATCTATCTCGGTAGTATCGACAGTTTCCATCGAACGCCAACCATCGATCACTTGAAAATTGTGTGTTTCAAGATAACTCTCGTCGGCTTTTACTTTAGGCAAGATATCTTTAACCATGATTTTCCATGGCACGTTCCAAGTCGGATTTAAGATAACCGAATCAAGCTTTATCTCTAAGAGTGGTGTTTTTCTCGATTTTCTCCCAACCACAACTTTAGATTCAAAAACCTCTTCCCCATCTTCCCAATACTTCATATCAAAACTAGGTACATTCACCACAATCAGTGAGTCTCTATTTCTTGGCCATAAGCGGGCACGCTCGGCGTTCAATGCCAGGGAAGTAAGTCGATCATCAAAGCCCATATTGATCCATTTGATCGTGTCTGGCCCGATGACCCCATCATCCGTAAGACCGTGCATGCGTTGGAAAGATTTAATCGCCTTTTGCAGATCTCGATCGAACTTGGGAAAATCGACCGCGATCATCGAGGTATCAACACCAACCAAAGCAATGCGCTCAACAAGAACCGTCTTGTCTGAAAGCTCGTCACCCAAGCGCTTCAAACCTTTCTGTCTATATCGTTCAATATTGAGTTCAGAGGCGGTTTCTAACACCGAATAGGTTGCTTTGAATTGGTCAAAATCCCCAACAGGCGGCGCGTAAGACAACACCATCTCCAATAAGTAATCATTGGCAACGCTGCTTTTTAAGCTCATCAGAATATGCGGAGAAGGCGCAGGTAATTTGGAATGCAACTTGCCCGAGAAGTACCAATCTTTACCGGCAAGCGGCGCATTTTCAACGTAGCTCAGGTAGTAGATAAAAGTATCGGTAAGTAATATGTCCAACTCTTGCCATTGAGCATGGGATTGATAGTGACGGATTTGCTTGAGTTGTCGCTCGAAGAGTGGTGCCATTTGCGCTTGTTCAAGAAGCGACAATTGGAACTCAAACGCTTTAACCAGCTCAGGAGAATCCCAAAGGATAGGCAGAGAAGTGTCTTGATAGATACTCTGTGTGAGCTCTGGATATATAAGCATGAAAGAGAGTTCTGATTCCGCCGGAATGAAACGGCTCTCGTCAGAACTCGCATAGCTCCATGCGTGCACAGAAACTAGAACTAATAATCCACAGAAGTATTTTGCGAACATGCTTAACTCCATCACCAACCATCTCATAAGTATGGCAAAGAAATCGGAGTAAGCATGTTATTTTTAAGAGGCTTTATAAATCAGATTGAACTCCAATGGTTATCCCACTGGACCGATGATTGCTGAGTTGATTTCTCATAAGGCTTGCGCTGGCTAACCACACTGCCCGCCCCAGAGCTTAATCGAAACTCACCATCAAACAGCACAGCACCAGAAGCGTCAGATAATGCAGACAGTTCTACTAATTCTTTGGTCTCTTTCGACCAAATACCGTAGCAATTGCCTCTTGGCGAAGTCGCAATAATCCAATCGTCTGACGCCGCAATACTGGCGATATAGTGATTGAACCTTGCCCATTGCTCAGGCTCTGCGTTCAGTGATTCAAACTGGCCACCTTTAGTGTGCATCGCCAACAGCGAAGGATACTCGTCTGGCTCACCGCGATATTGCTGACCACAAAGCACGGTTTCAGCACCATCATGGGCTAAGTGTCGAATACTCAGCTTCTTGTCTAGCAGTTCAACCTGATCAAGCAACACACCTTCAGGGGAAACATAACTCAAGCTCGGCAGCATCGAATCGAGGTTTTTCGGTGTTCTACCATCAGTATGAACGCCACCAACGCCGATCGCGAGATTATCATCCGGCATGATGATCACTTCATGTGGGCCGATACCGAAACCAGTGAACTCTTCGACCTTACGATAGCCTTGCGCGACATCGTAAACGCCAATCACGCCTTGGCTGGTGTCCGTTTTCCCTTCGGTGGCATACAGTAACTTGCCATCTAATGAGTAAACCCCATGACCATAGAAGTGGCGGTTGTTACCTTTGACGACCATTTTGATCTGCTGACCGTTTTTATAGTCAAACACCATAAAATAGTCACCAGGACGACGAGCAAAAACCACCGCATGCGATGAGGTTGGGCAAATCGCGACGCCATGGCCACGATTGGGGATGGGAAGTTGGCTCAGTGGCATGCCAAATTCGTCAGCCACAACTGCAGAATATTGACCACGACCATTAAGCGCACAGCCAATCAGTTGGGGATCGTTCGACGCACTCACCCCATCCTTTCGAGTCGCACACCCAAACGGAAGCAATGGAACAGCTGCACAACCCAGTGCAGCCTTGAGTAACGATCTTCTCGTATTATCAGTCACCATCGGTAGCATTAAATCCTATTACCACGCCAAGCTCTATCGCTACTTCTTCATGAATCAGGTACTTCAAACGTTCTAGTTTGTTGTATTGAGTCAGCACCTCTCGGTAGCCCTCTTTGCTCTGTAATAGAGTAAACAAGCTAGAGTCTGTAGGCCAAGTATCTAAGGTTAGCGTGAACTGGGCAGCTACACGATCGGCAAGGTCATTTAAGCCCTTTTCTCTCAATAAACCATCAAGACCATTACCATCTGCTAAGTACAATTTCTCTAGCGCCGCTACGTTCGATTTCAGCTGAGTCATTGAGGTTTGAGCGCGCCATGATTCCGAGAAGTAAGGGCGTGGATGACCAATTTTAGCCATCGGACGACTCAGTTTTTTCATGCTGTAATCAAGTTGATTGGTCAACAAAGCGATGTACTCCGATTCCCAACGCATCTCGTCCAGTGCTAACCACGGGTTAACCTGCCAAGCTTCAGCAATAGAGGCCGATTTCATCGCCAGGTTTTGTGCGATAGCTTGTGAAGATAGACAACCTGAAGCTTTGTCTTGAAGCAATGGAGATTGCTCGTCGTACAGAGACCACTCCAAGGCGCCAAGCCCTTGAACAGTCACACTCTGCTGTGCGATTTCATCTTGTGACCAAGCTTTATCTTGCTGAGTCAGTTGACGCATTTTTAGACCTGTAGTGTTCTTTTTGTCTGGCCAAAACTGAACATTCCAGCTCTGTTCCAATGCCGCTGTTGGGCCTCTTTCTTGACCTTGTAGTGCCATCCAACTGTTCATTGTAAGCTGCCACTGAGCTTTCAACGTATCAAGCTCAACACTATTGGTTTGGCAGTAACCCTGCATCAAGACTTCTAGTTCACTGGCTTGCTTGGCAAATAGAACTGCAGAATCAAACTCTTGTTGATAGACACTGCGACTAATATGACTTGCCGTGTCGGCTTGATAGGACACACCGTTAACCTCAGATGAAGCAGTCTGCTCACCCGATGATTGACAGCCTGTCATGATTAATACCGACAAAGGCATTAACAAAAATTTATGTGTCATGCTGTTACCTTACTTCCTAATTTTTCTTTTAATTATATGAGTTCACTAAATATGAAACGACCGCTGAGCTCGTATTCCTACAAGTTCAGCGGTTGTGTTCTTTAGGTTAACTGAGTAGTTAAACCGCTAAATCTCAGTCCGACTACAGCGAGTTCAAAAACGCCAGCAGTGCTTCACGCTCAGTCGCATTCAAAGACAGTACGTTTTGTTTTGCCATTTCTGCTTCACCACCATGCCAAAGTACCGCTTCCATAACGTTTCTTGCGCGACCGTCATGAAGTAAGAACGTATGACCGTTCACTTCTTTGGTATAACCTAATCCCCAAAGTGGTGTGGTACGCCACTCTTGACCATTGGCAAGATACTCAGGGCGATTGTCCGCTAAGCCTTCACCCATGTCGTGTAGCAACATGTCGGTATATGGGCTAATTAACTGATTAGATAATGCAGACAGACCTTCTCGCTCTGCCGTGCGAATTTCAGCTTGGTGACAGCTTTGACAACCAATCTCTTTGAACAGATTTTTACCTTGAACAACCGCTGGGTTATCGACATTACGACGAACAGGTACCGCGAGATGCTGCGAATAGAACTCAACAAAATCTAAGATGTTGTCACTGACTTCTGGCTCGCCACCATTTGGAAAATCATCACAGGTTGATTGCGCTGATGTGCAGTTTTCATTCGGAAATAAGCTGCTTGTCAGGCCTAAGTCACCGTTAAATGCCGCCGCGTTTTGCTGCATTAAGTTTGGCTGCCCGGCTTTCCAACCGAAACGACCTAGCGCCATTTCATTGGTTTGAACATCAAGAACATAGTTGGCTTTACCCGACACGCCCTGTTTGTCTGCCAATTGCTGCTCTGCAAATCCAAGAATCGTTTCTTGTGGGATACTTTCAAGCAAACCAAGACCAATCATTGGCGGCGCCACTCGAGCTGAAAACTCGGTCTTAGGATGCATCTCGCCGAAAGCAAGTTCAGTAATATTTAAAGTGGGTTTACGCAGAGTAACGACGGTGCCGTCTTTGAATTCAACAGGAACATCCGTGTAGCTAATGTTCACTTTGCCCTCTGGTTTTACACCTTGAAGCGCAAAATCTTGTAGCTGACCGCCGTACGTCGGCTCTGGAATTCCACCATCTCGAATGAAGGCTTGTCGCTGCTCAGGCGTTTCAGCCGGAATGCTTAAACGAACCAACATGGATACTGCGTTCTCATCTCCTTCTTCTGGCGCGTGACCACGACCATCTTTGATGTGGCAGTTTTGACAGCCGTTAGTATTAAATAGTGGTCCTAACCCATCACGAGCATCGGTTGATGACGGTGCAGGAACCCAAGGGTTTCTAAAGAAGCTATTACCTACGCTGAAATCCAAGCGCTTACTCATTGGTAGATTGGCTGCGGGAAGGGAAAAAGCGTTCGCTCCTTCTTTCTTCACGGTCGTTTTGCCGCCAGAGTAGGTTTCATGAGCGTGTAATGGAGATACGAAAAACAGTGCGGTTAATAGTGAGGCTGAGAGATACGACTTCATACATTGCCTTGCTGTGTTTTTGATTTTAGTTTTTATGTGGGTGTGGCTTTCTTGAGGATCAAACAATTAAGGGCTCAATCAGAGCCCTTACATTTGTGTCGGCTCGGGTTCTTAGAACTCGTGATCCGCTGTGTCTGGGTTTAGGCTATCAATGCCAATCACACCCGCAGCACGCTCAATAGCCGCTGTTTGAGACACTAGCGCAACAATTGTTTTGTTTACTAGTGCATTACCCGCAGCGTTGTCAGCAGCGATTAGCTGATCGAAGTGCTGGTTGTTTTTCTCTGCAGACGTTACTAATTCGCCTACTTGTGCACGTGCTAGGTCAAACTGCTTTTGAATCTCTTTCGCAGCTTGCTCATTTTTTTGCTCTACTAGGTCGAACAAGCTTGGGCCGGAAAGCAGAGTACCGTCTTCACGCTTGTATAGACCCGTGTAAACGTTGTAGATGCCTTGCTCGTTGTAGTAGTGAGAGTTGTGCGTGTTATCAGAGAAACAATCGTGCTCGTCTTCAGTAGAGTTTGCTTCTAGTGCAACCTTCATACGCTCACCCGCTAGCTCACCTAGAGACAGTGAACCCATGCCAAACAGCATTTTACGAAGACCATTCTCGCTAGATTCAGAAAGAAGCTCTTGACGGTAGTTGCCTTTCTCGCCTTCAGCCCACTGCTTTTCCATCCATTCTAGGTCTTGGATAAGTAGCTCAGCAGATGCTTTTAGGTATGCGCCACGACGGTCACAGTTGCCGTTAGTACACTCAGCGCCAACAACGAAATCAGTGTAAGCACGCTCACCTGCACCGCTGTTTGTACCGTTTAAATCTTGGCCCCAAAGTAGGAATTCAATTGCGTGGTAGCCAGACGCTACGTTCGCTTCAGAACCACCGATCTCGTTCAAGTCTGCGATTAGCTCAGGGGTGATGTTGGTTGCATCAACGGTAGTCTGACCAATTTGGAAAGTCTTGTTAGCCACGATGTTTGCGCTAGCGCCTTCGTTACCAAGTTCATATTGGTAATCAGTCGAAACATAATCAATCAGGCCTTCATCTAGTGGCCATGCGTTCAGTTGGCCTTCCCAATCATCAACAACAGCGTTGCCGAAGCGGAAAACTTCTGACTGTTGGTATGGTACGCGAGACTCAAGCCAAGCTTGTTTTACTTGTTCGAAGTTGCCAGCAGAAGGAGAAGCTAAGAAGGTATCAATAGAAGAGTTCAACGCTTTTGCTGTAATTACTGAATCTGCAAACACTGCATGCGCAATATCTGCGTAATGTTCTACAACTTGATCTTGAGTTACTGCTGCGAAAGAAGAAGCAGAGGCAAAAATGAGTGACGAAGTTACGGCTTTTGTCACTAAAGATTTAATGGTCATGAAGCATCCTTGTTGAGCTTTAAATTATTATTCGTAGTAATAGTGCAAACCATTATCATTTGCACTACGGATTGAAATAATACAAACTTACAATTTTATTGCAAGATAAATACAAAAAAACCTCACATATGTGAGGTCTTTAAACATTTTTATGTTAAGCGTAACAAAGAGGCTAATCAGATATCCAGATTATGCTTACCGTGTGAGACTTTTGCCTTCAGGTAGCTTTCATTACCCGATTTGATATGAGCAGAGGTATTCACCACTTCTTCAATCTCAATACCAAAAGATTTTAGCTCATTGATCTTCTTAGGGTTGTTGGTGACTAAGCGGATTTTTGTAGTACCTAAGGCGCGTAGCATTTCAGCAGCTTCAGTAAAATCGCGTAGGTCATCGCCAAAACCTAGGTGGTTGTTGGCTTCATAGGTGTTCATGCCTTCGCTTTGCAGACGGTACGCATCGATTTTGTTGTACAAGCCAATACCACGACCTTCTTGGCGAAGATAAAGGATCACCCCACCCGTCTCACCCATAATTCTAATGGTTTCGTCTAACTGCTCGCCACAGTCACAGCGAGAAGAATGGAAAACATCACCAGTCAGGCACTCAGAGTGCATACGAACAAGAGGTATGTCTTGTGTCTTGTCTGCTGATTTAAATATCACAGCAACATGCTCTTTATCTGTTTTCAATCCATGAAAAGACAGAAGTTCAGCATCTATACTGCTTGTTACCCCTACTTTGAAATCTATTCTGGCACGCACTTCCGCCATAGCTATACTCACTTGAAAATTCGATGTATTTAACGACGCTACATTATATGTCTAGGCAATATTTTGTAGCTAACTATCTAATGATAGACACTATGAGGCTGTTAACAATTTTTTTCAAGGTCGACCTTGTACAAATTGTTATAATATAACAATTATTTTTCAAGTAAGAAAAAACCCCACATTGGGATGACCAACATGGGGTTATAAATTAAACAGTTGCGGCTAAAACTACACTTTTTTACAGAACGCTCAACTTACTTGAGTTTGCTTCCAGATGACAAGTTGCACCCAAGCATTCTCTAATTCGGTTAGCTCTTCTTGCGTAAGCGTAGAAATGCTCGACTTAGCACTGTATCTCTCTGCCCATTTATCTGACTGGACATGAGTATGGAACTCTTTCTTTAAATTTGAGATTACGTTATCCACAGATACATCCTTATATAGCAGTGCTTAGCCTTTATAATCGGTTAATGTTACAAAATACAGGTCAGTTGGTAAACAGTAATACACAATTTTTATGAGCTCTTCCTAACACTTTTTACTGATAAATATATAAATAAGAGAAGTAATAGGCTCGGTAGCAACCAAAGTAATAGATTTGAAGCCGTCATTGCCGGTTTATAAAGTACAAACTCACCAAATCTTTCCGTCATATATTGAGTAATTTCACTATTACTCTTCCCTGCTTTCACCATATTGAACACAACAAGACGTAAGTCTTTTGCTATTGGTGAGTTGGATTCAATCAGATTTTGGTTTTGACATTGTGGGCAGCGTAACGTTTTCGCCAAGCTGATAGCACGTTGCTGTTGTTCTGGATTATCAAACTCAAACAGTTCAACTTGAATACTCGTCTCTGTATTACTGGCAGTAAACAGATCTTCAGCCATGGTTGAAAGGCTAATCACTAAAAGCGCTGACAGCATAAACAAGGTTTGTATTAGAGACTTCATCATCCATTCACACCATCAAAATACATCGCAAGCTCATCTTTCCATACCATTTCATTAATCACGCCCAATAGCTTTTTAATGATCTGGCCATTGGCATCAACCAAATACGTTTCAGGTGTGCCGATTACGCCCAACTCTAATGCTAACTTGCCTTGAGGGTCACTGATCACGGTTGAGTACGGGTTGCCATCGTTCGATAACACGTTAATCGCAGCCCCAGAGTTATCTCGATAATTAAGCCCAACGATGGGAATGCCTTTATCGTGAAGTTGAAGCAAAAATGAATGTTCGGTTTTACATATCCCGCACCAAGATGCCCATACATTAACCAGTTGATAAGGGTGCTGCGTGACATCAGTAAGCGTAATTTTCTGCTGACCATTGACGCCTTCACTATTCACTAACGCAGTCGATGTAAATTCTGGAAATGCCCTTTGTTGTTCAGACACAATGGTCGACTGCTGCTTATTATCAAGCGCAAAGACAAATCCCAGCACCACAATCAATGCTAAGGCAATTAGAGTAATTAGCTTGTTACGAACGCTGGTATGCATACTGTGACGCCTTAACGGTTTTCTTTTTACGATGAGTCAATGAGAGCAAAGCGCCGATAATGGAGAACAGCCCACCAAACCAGATCCAGCGCGCATACGCCTTATACTGAACACGAAATGCGTAAGCGGTGGAATCGACTTTCTCGCCCATGGTGATATAAACATCGCCATGCCAGAACCACTTCATTGCAGGCTCACTCATGTTCATAACACGAACTTGGTAGTGTCTTCTTTCTGGCGCGATGGAAAAGCTTTGCTCGCTAGCATCTAATTCGAGTATCGCTTTTTCTGCAGTAAAGTTGGAGGCGACATAGAGCTCGGTATCACGATGAGAGAGCGTCCAGCCCATAAACTCAACCTCTTCACCTGGGCTCAATTTGTAACTTCGCTCAAATGAATGGTAACTGTTCATCGCGGCACCTATCGCTAATACTGCGACACCCACATGCGCCAACGTCATCACCCATACTTTGCGTTGAAACTTAGAGTTGCGCGTTACCGCTAAGCCGTAAACATGAGTCAGGGCTACCCAAAACGCAAGTGACCATGTCATTAGCACCATCACTTGGATCGCTTCAACTTGCAAAACATAAGTTACAAAGCCAAGACAGAGAGACAATAAGGCAATAATTCCAATCACACCTTTCGACGCTTGAGGTTTGATACTGAGCAATGGCGCTAACCCTATCACTCCCATCGCAAGCAGAGCCAATGGCGCAATAAGAAGATTAAAGTAAGGTGCGCCCACAGAGATATTTCCAAGGCCAAGTAATTCAAAAACCATTGGGTAGAAGGTACCAAACACCACCACCGCCGTACCCAGTACAAATATAAGTACCGCCACTAAACTCAAAAAACTTTTACTCGCAAAGCTAGTGATTGGATTCGACTCGAAAGATTCACCACGAACAATAAGAAGAGAAAACGAACTCACTAACACCAAAACCAGTATCAGCAACAGCGCGATACCTTTGGTTGGGTCAACAGCAAAAGCATGAACGGAAGTGAGGACGCCAGATCGAACAATAAAAGTACCGAGGATACTTAAACAAAACGTAATGAAAGCAAGGCTAAGTGACCACTTCAGCAACTGTTGCTTGCCTTTAGCAACACCCAAACTGTGCAATAGAGCGGTTGATGTTAGCCAAGGTAATAGGCTGGCATTTTCTACCGGGTCCCAGAACCACCAACCACCCCACCCTAACTCGTAGTATGCCCACCAAGAACCAAGAATGATCCCTGCGGTTAAAAAGATCCAAGCGACCAAACAACAACTGCGACAATGAGCGACCCAATCGAACTCAATCGGATCCACCAGCAAAGCGGCCACAGCAAATGCCAAGACCACAGAGAAACCAACATAACCCAAATACAACAGAGGCGGATGGAATATCAAACCAACGTCTTGCAGCATTGGGTTAAGGTCGCGCCCTTCTAGCTGTAATGTCGCGTTCATTTCAAATGGGTTTGATGCGAATAAGGTGAACCAAGCAAATATCGCGAGCAGTAGATTCATTACCCACAACACACGACTTTGGTATTCATCCGAATAGTGTTTTTGTAAGGCGATAACGCCAGACCAGACGCTGATCGTCAGTACCCAAAATAACAAGGAACCTTCATGACCTGCCCATACGGCTGCGAGCTTAAAAAATGAGGGTAATTGAGTATTTGAATGATCAGCGACGTATAAGATAGAGAAGTCATCACTGACAAAGGCATAGCCAAGCAATGCGACAGAAGTGAGAGAAAACAGCGCACTTAAAAGAGAGAAACTGCGGATTAAACCTAGATTTTGCGTCCGTTTATTTAGCATTTGGTAAAACGAATGCACACCAATAACGCTGCTGAGTACAGCAACAAAAACCAAACTAAACAGCCCCAAAGAACCGACCATATCACCTCAATAAGGCTCTACCTGAGCAGAGCCGATCTAAACACGCATCTCATGTTTATTAAGAACATGTTCATTAATAAGCAGATATTTAGTATCCAACATCTGCTCACTAATAAACTTGAGCGAAATTAAGCTATCGTTAACTGCCCTGCATAAAGGACAAAAGTTCGCAGCATTAATACGCCCATCAGACTCAATGAAGTAACAGAGAAAATATACACAGTACTATGGCGAACCGATGCTGGTGTCACGGCGTTAAGCAACAAGGGTAAAACCATACCCACACCAATTACGCCATACCAGAACCAACTTGCCCAGAAACCACCGCCAATCGCGTTCCATACTGCCTGCTCACTTTGACCACCAGCAAATATCAACCCAGTGAAGAAAGTAACAAGGACAAACAGTTCAAACATAACAACAGGACGTTCGAAGCCGTGGATCCAAGAAATACTCGCACTATGCGGAGACTCCTTAAAGACCAACACACCAAATAAAATACATGCCGCCGCTCCCGAGGATAAACTCGAGAATAAGAACAATATCGGCAACACTGGGTTATTCAGCATTGGGAAGGTATTTAGCGCAGAGAGTAAGAAGCCAGTGTAAGCCGCAAGTAATAGCGCAAGCACAGCTAAGAATATTTCAAAAACATTCTCAAAAGATTCTAATTTGCCAATCCAGTTACTGACAAAATCGAGTCGCCCTTTTAACCATGCTTGATCACTCAAGAATACGGCAATCTGATTTCGGAATATAATGCCGATCCAAACAAATAGGATCACCATATACACTTGGAATAAGATCACACCCATCGACATCACTGACGTCGGATTATAAAAGATCATGATCTTCCAAAATGATAGTGGTTTCGTCAGGTGGAAAACCAAGATCAATAAACCTGAGATGATCCCGAATGGTGCTAGAAAAGCCGTTGCCTTTAATACACCATTATTCGCTGGATCGTCCTCAATCACCTTTCTCTTAAGGTAAATCGAGATCATCACTGCACCCGCTGACATACCCGCCAAAAACAGATAGATAGCAATGATCCAGTCCCAAACCACGGTACCTGATTGAAACGCTGTATCCCATGCACTCATAATCAAATCTCCCCTTTTTGGTGTGGCACTTTATAGAGTTTTGGCTGAGTACCTAGATAAGCCTTATCTCTGTAAACCACTTCAGATTTAAGTACCTGGTTTATCTCGCTCTTAGGGTCATTTAAGTCGCCAAATATCAGCGCATTGGTAGGGCAAGATTCAACACAAGCAGGTAATTTACCTTGCGCAAGATTGGTATCGCGGCAGAAGTTACATTTGTCGGCCGACTTATTCTTAGGATGGAAGAAGCGCACTTGATATGGACAAGCTAGCAGGCAATAACCACAGCCGACACACTTCTCTTTATGTACATCAACAATTCCTGTCTTCTCATCTTTATAGGCGGCGCCTGTTGGGCAAACCATCACACAAGGTGCATTATCACAATGTTGACAAGAGTTACGAGTGAAACGGTAATCAACATTTGGATATTCACCTTGAGGTTCGCTCTTTATGATTTCTAAGCGCGATACGCCTTCAGGCACTTTGTTTACTTCACGACACGCCTCAGTACAAGCAGTACAGCCAATACAAGCGGTTTCGTCATGAACCATTCCGTAACGCTTGGTGCCATCTTCCTGAACATTAGCCAGCGTTTTGCGGCTTGTAACCGCTGCAGTACCTGCAACACCAGTTGTGAAAATAACGGCACCCGCGCCAGCTAAAAAGTTTCTTCTTGAGCAGCTCATAGATTACTCCCCTTCTTTCTTCTGGTTGAAGTCTGAATGGCAATCCACACACAGCTTGATGGTTTGCTTTTTATCTAAGCCAAGCACCTTCGCTTCACTCGCATGCACATCGTGACAGTTTGAACACGTTAAATTTTGTGCGTGAACGTCGTGGGTCCAGCTCGCTTCGCGCAGCTCATCAGGCTTGTGACAATCTATACATTGGCTATTGGCATCTAAAATTAAGCTAGGGTCTAGGTAAACTTTGTCGGTACCTGGTTGTGATTGAGCCTCACGATACTTCACCACTTTAGGCGCGCCTTCGCGGTGGTCGGGGCTAATAGAACTATGACAGTCGGTACAATTTACTTCACGGCCAAGCAAAGCGTGTGCACTTTCACCATGTGAACCCAATACCGTTTCTTTTGAATCTTTATGGCACTGAACACACTTGTAGTCTTTGTCACGGATTAATTCGACTTCATGTCTTGTTGATTCTCCTACTGGCGTAACAGCAGGCTCTGCAACAGCATGAATGGAATAACCATAGAGGCAGAATGCTAGAAGGGATTTAAGCATTATGACTATGGCCAATTTAATATTGCCCATTTTATCCTTTCCTTATACCGGCATTATTTAACTCTCAACTAAATAATATTCCGGTTAAACAAAAGTACCCTTAAACGATATTATTACCGCTTAAATGATATCAATTCTTATTTTGGATAAGCCACAACGCTTTCTATATTTAGAATATACCCCTAATTAGGTAAAGCGAAATATACAAAGGGTAATATGTGAACACAATCACCCTATTTATAGTGAGGGCATGTCGGGTAATTATTTGTTATATATGATAATAATTCTCAATAAGACCAGTCTAACTTGATGTCCACATACCCCTTTAGGGCTATATAAACTTCAACGTGATTGAAGTCACTGTCATTAATTGATCTAAAACAAGCAAACATCCGACACGTAACAAAATGTGTTTATTTATGAATTAATATAAACAGCAATTCTCCAGTTCTTAATTTGAATAGCAAACTCACAACGCTTGGTATAAAAATCAGTATATTGGAGATATCACTGTGAAAAAGCATTGGATACGTAATTCCGTCACAGCATTATTAATGGTTAGCGCATCACTAGTAAGCGCGACCAGTTTTGCTGCGTCTGAACAAAAAGAAATTGGTGATCCTCGTAACGACCAGTTCGAGCAAAACCACCCAGATCAATACCATTCATGGAGACAAACGTCAGAGAGCGAAGCCATTGAAGACGCACTAAAAGAAGATCCAAACATGGTTATTCTATGGGCGGGCTACGGTTTCGCGAAAGACTACAACAAAGCCCGCGGCCACTTTTATGCGGTTGATGATGTAAGACAAACCCTGCGTACTGGCGGACCAACCGACGAAAATTCAGGCCCAATGCCAATGGCGTGCTGGAGCTGTAAAAGCCCAGACGTAGCACGCGTTATTGAAGAGCGTGGTGAAGACGGCTACTTTGAAGGTAAATGGGCTCGTCTTGGCAGCGAGATAGTCAATCCAATTGGTTGTGCCGACTGTCACGATACTCAAAGTGAAGGCTTTAAAAATGGCGAACCTGCACTAAAGATCACTCGTCCTTATGTTGAACGTGCGTTCGATGCGATTGGGAAGAACTTCGAAGAGCAAGGTCGCTTTGATCAGCAAGCCTCTGTGTGTGCTCAGTGTCACGTGGAATACTACTTCACGGGTCCAACAAAAGGTGTGAAATTCCCTTGGGATAAAGGGACGCGTGTTGAACAGATGGAAGAGTACTACGATCAGATTGGTTTTAAAGATTGGACACATAAAGTCTCTAAAGCACCAATGCTAAAGGCTCAGCACCCAGGTTACGAAACTTGGCGTGAAGGTATTCACGGTAAGAACAACGTCGCTTGTGTTGACTGCCACATGCCTAAAGTGACGAAAGAAGACGGTACCGTTTACACCGACCATAAAGTAGGTAACCCGTTTGACCGCTTCGAAGACACTTGTGCTAACTGCCATACTCAATCTAGAGAGACCATGCGTAACATCGTTTCAAGCCGCAAAGCTCAAGTACTAAACATGAAGCTGACCGCTGAGAAACAAATCGTAGCCGCTCACTTTGAAGCAGGCGCAGCATGGGAAGCAGGCGCAACAGAACAAGAGATGGCACCTATCTTACAAGATATTCGTCATGCGCAATGGCGCTGGGACTACGCTATTGCATCTCATGGTGTTCATATGCACGCCCCTGAAATCGCTCTAGAAGTACTAGGTACTGCCGTTGACCGCGCAGCCGATGCTCGAACTAAGATTGTTCGTCTACTGGCGAAGAAAGGCATCACTGATCCAATCGAGATTCCAGATATTTCGACCAAAGAAGCGGCTCAAAAAGCGCTTGGAATGGACATGGATAAGATGAATGCTGAGAAGCAACACTTCTTAGACACCGTGGTTCCTAAGTGGGAAGAGCAAGCTGAAAAGCGTGAAGCTAACTACGAATACTAGTTCCTTCAAATAGACCAATAAGATAAAACCAGTCACACTGTAAAGGTGTGGCTGGTTTTTTAGATTTGGGCGCACTCAACCGTCCCAATTTCACATTACCTTTTAGCTAATTCAAGGAACAAAGAATGAAGCACTTACTTTCGCTTTCGGCATTATGCATCGCATTAACAAGTTCAGGACTTCACGCCTCAGAACGAGCAGAAACAGGGTGGGAAATGATTGAGGAAGGTGCGCTGGTCGTTGATGTCAGGACACCAGGAGAGTTCAAGCAAGGTCATCTGGACAATGCGATTAACTACCCTCTTTCTGAAGTCGCTACGCACTTTGCCAGCATAGACAAAGCTCAACCTATCGTTTTGTATTGCCGCAGTGGTAACCGCTCAGGACAAGCTTACCAGTATTTGAAAGCTCAAGGGTTTACACAGATCCACAACGCTGGCGGTTTAATTGAGATGCAAGAAAGCAAATAATCTCGAAATTACAGATAGTGTCCGTTTAACGGATCATTTGCTTAGCTTGGTTGATCGAATGGATGATAGAGACACGATCAATGCCTTTCTGGTTAGAATCGAGAATTTGAGTCCAAGCATCGATCGCTTGTTGGTAGCGCATACTGATGAAGTGATCGGTCGCTATCAACATCAATGCCGTACGATCGTTGGGATCAAGCTCCATGGATTGATTTAAGAGCACTTTCACATCATCACTCATCGCCTGTGAACTTAGGTAATACAAGGCGCTCGCTTTAGCTGCATAAAGCCCTGAAGGCGCCTGTGGGTCTAAACGAATCGCATAGTCGTAACAGGTAAATGCAGCATCAAACTCCCCTTTCTGCATATAAACACCACCAAGCTTAAACCAAAGGTCTGATTGATTAGGGTCTTGCTCCAGGCTCTGCTGAAGTTCATTTTGGAAATCTGTTGCTGTATAGCTGCTGTCGTCACTTGAAGTAAGTTGAGGGGCTTCTTGTTTCATCTGAGACCAAACCAGAATGCTGGCTAATATCGCCACACATGAAATAAGGAGGTTGCCTTTAAGATGGCTGGTTTTTCTGTTTGATGCGATCACGATTGCCACTAGAAATAGGCTCATTAGCAGCAAAGCAATCAGTAACCAGATATCCATTCCATTCTCCTTTCATTGACGCTTTACTGTACCTTTTTCTCACTAAAACAATATTGATCGAGGTTTAGCTATTGGCTTTTAAACAAGTCACAGCCAAATTCTAGGTAATAAAAAACCGAGCACAATGGCTCGGCTTTTTGTCTCAACTTCTATTTATAGAAGTGAAAGATTACTCAGTGTCTTGCTCGCTATCAGAAGCGTCTGATGCTTGCTCTTCACTTGATTCAGAAACGACTGCTGCTTCAGCGTTTGCTACTTCAGCTTCGCCTTCAACAACCTCAGCTTCTTCTACTTCGTCGATACGTTGTAGACCTACAACGTTCTCGTCGTCAGAAGTACGAATCAGTGTTACACCTTGAGTGTTACGACCAACTTGGCTCACTTCCGCAACGCGAGTACGTACTAGCGTACCTGCGTCGGTGATCATCATCATTTCGTCGCCTTCTTCAACTTGAACAGCGCCAACAACTGGGCCATTACGTTCAGAGACTTTGATAGAAACCACACCTTGCGTTGCACGGCCTTTCGTTGGGTATTCAGCTAGTTCAGTACGCTTACCGTAACCGTTTTGAGTCACAGTTAGGATATCGCC
The DNA here is from genome assembly GCF_041468745.1 of Vibrio sp. 10N.286.52.F8. Taxonomy (NCBI): domain Bacteria; kingdom Pseudomonadati; phylum Pseudomonadota; class Gammaproteobacteria; order Vibrionales; family Vibrionaceae; genus Vibrio; species Vibrio sp. 10N.286.52.F8. Next base: position 110,254 of record NZ_JBFRJF010000019.1, on the reverse strand, counting down.
TTCGTTAGAAGGAACAATCAACGATACTACTTGATCGTCTTCTGGAAGCTTCATACCACGAACACCAGAGGCAGTACGGCCCATTGCACGTACTTTGTCCTCGTTAAAGCGAACAACTTTGCCCGATTTAGAGAACAGCATGATGTCGCTATCACCGTTAGTGATGTCAACGCCAATCAGTGAATCATCGTCACGTAGGTTAACTGCAATTAGGCCGTTAGCACGTACGTTTGCGAACTGATCCAGTGATGTCTTCTTAACAGTACCGTCACCCGTTGCCATGAAGATGAATTTCTCGTTAGAGAACTCAGAAACAGGCAGGATAGCCGTGATACGCTCACCTTCTTCTAGAGGAAGAATGTTAACGATAGGCTTACCACGAGCAGTACGACTTGCTAATGGCAGTTGGTAAACTTTCAGACGGTATGTCTTACCACGAGTAGAGAAACATAGGATGTTATCGTGAGTATTAGCAACAAGCAGACGCTCAATGTAATCCTCATCTTTCATCTTAGTTGCACTCTTACCTTTACCACCACGACGCTGAGCTTCGTAGTCGCTTAGGATTTGGTACTTAACGTAACCTGCGTTAGAAAGCGTTACTACAACGTCTTCTTGAGCAATCAGCTCTTCCATGTCGATGTCATGAACTGCCGCTGTGATTTCTGTACGACGCTCGTCGCCATAGATTTCACGTACTGCTTCAAGTTCTTCACGGATAACTTCCATCAAACGCTCAGTGCTTGCAAGAATGTGCATTAGCTCAGCGATTTCTTCTAGAAGGGCTTTGTACTCGTCTAGAATCTTCTCGTGCTCTAGGCCAGTTAGGCGGTGAAGACGAAGTTCTAGAATAGCTTGTGCTTGTGTTTCCGTTAGGAAGTATTGACCATCGCGGATGCCGTATTGGTCTTCCAACCAATCAGGACGAGCCGCATCAGTACCTGCACGCTCAAGCATTGAAGCAACGTTACCAAGATCCCAACCACGAGACACTAAACCAACTTTAGCTTCTGCTGGTGTTGGCGCGCTCTTGATCAGTTCAATGATTTCATCAATGTTAGCAAGTGCTAGAGACAATGCTTCAAGGATGTGTGCACGGTCGCGTGCTTTCTTCAATTCGAAGATAGTACGACGAGTCACAACTTCGCGACGGTGGTCTACGAAGCACTTAAGCATGTCTTTGATGTTGAACAACTGTGGTTGACCGTTATTCAACGCAACCATGTTGATACCGAAAGTCGTTTGCAGTTGAGTTTGAGCGTATAGGTTGTTAAGAACCACTTCGCCTACTGCATCACGCTTACATTCAATAACAATACGCATACCGTCTTTATCAGACTCGTCACGCAGTGCACTGATGCCTTCTACTTTCTTATCTTTAACCAGTTCAGCAATCTTCTCGATCAAACGAGCTTTGTTTACTTGGTAAGGGATCTCAGTAACGATAATGGTTTCTTTACCATTCTTCTCTACTTCGATATCCGCTTTTGAACGCATGTAAACCTTACCGCGGCCAGTCTTGTAAGCATCTACGATGCCTTTACGACCACTGATAAGTGCTGCTGTTGGGAAGTCAGGACCAGGGATATAGTCCATTAGCTCATCAATAGTGATATCTTCATTATTGATAAATGCTAAACAGCCATCAACAACTTCACCAAGGTTATGTGGTGGGATGTTGGTAGCCATACCTACTGCGATACCAGAAGCACCGTTTACCAATAGGTTAGGAATTTTTGTAGGAAGTACTGCTGGAATTTGTTCTGTACCATCGTAGTTCGGTACGTAATCCACAGTTTCCTTATCAAGGTCAGCCAGGAGCTCGTGAGCAATTTTCGCCATACGAACTTCGGTATAACGCATTGCAGCCGCGGAGTCGCCATCGATAGAACCAAAGTTACCTTGGCCATCAACTAGCATGTAACGCAGTGAGAACGGTTGCGCCATACGAACAATAGTATCGTATACAGCACTATCACCATGTGGGTGGTATTTACCGATTACATCACCTACTACACGAGCAGACTTTTTATATGGTTTGTTCCAATCATTACCTAGTACATTCATCGCGAACAAAACGCGGCGGTGTACAGGTTTTAGGCCATCACGCACATCTGGAAGGGCACGACCAACGATGACGGACATCGCGTAGTCTAGGTATGAACCTCTAAGCTCATCTTCAATATTTACGGGCGTGATCTCTTTCGCTAGATCGCTCATAGAGCCATTTTCCCTCTATAGTCAGATCGTATTTTTGAATACGTATAAGACCGAAAAATATAACACAAATTTACCTACGGAGGCATCACTTTCCCTCTCCTTTTACCATCTTGTGACCCTTGTAGCCAATCAATTGATGAGAAATTGCACCTCCGCATCATATCTTGCTGAAACATGGTCACTTTACATCCAATAAACTAGCAAAATTGTAGATCTTCTGGTCAGCGCGAAAAGGCAAGTTATAATGCCTGCAATTTCATGGATGCATTATTTAACTTGGAAATGCCGATTATGACTAAATCACAGAACGTAGACCCAGCAGAAATCAAGAAATTCGAAGACATGGCGTCACGCTGGTGGGATCTAGAAGGCGAATTTAAGCCACTACATCAAATCAACCCACTGCGACTAAATTACGTATTAGAGAAGACTGAAGGCCTATTTGGTAAGAAAGTCCTCGATGTTGGCTGCGGCGGCGGTATTCTTGCAGAAAGCATGGCGGTTGAAGGTGCGATAGTGACAGGCCTAGACATGGGTAAAGAACCGCTAGAAGTCGCGCGCCTTCACGCATTAGAAACGGGCACCAAGCTCGATTACATCCAGAGCACTATCGAAGACCACGCAGAACAGAACCCACAGACGTACGATGTGGTAACGTGCATGGAAATGCTTGAACACGTTCCTGACCCACAATCTGTTATCACTGCCTGTTCGAAATTGGTGAAACCGGGCGGCCACGTGTTCTTTTCTACATTAAACCGTAATTTCAAATCTTACTTGTTTGCGATTGTTGGTGCAGAGAAGCTATTGAGGATCGTTCCAGAAGGCACTCATGAACACGAGAAGTTCATTCGCCCTGCTGAACTTATCAAGATGGTCGATAACACTCCGCTGCAAGAACTAGGGATTACAGGGCTGCACTACAATCCTCTTACGGACACTTATCGTTTAGGCACAAATGTAGACGTAAACTACATCGTCCACACGCAAAACTTTGGCTAAAAAATATCGGTAGCCCTACCGTAAAACCTTTTGTAAAAAAGACGAATGAAAAGAGTTGCAATTACCATAACTTTGCGACTTTTTTCAGTCTAAATTTCGTGCGCTAGCTTCCATTTTGACCACCTCGATTTAAATTTAATCGCCTAAAATCAATCGCCCATTTTGGCCAAAGATCAAGGAATTTTTTTTTATGGGCGTGCAAAAATAAAGCATCATTAAAAGCCGACTTTTATACAATCAAGTCACATATAACCTCATCAGTTAGTGGTCACTTACAGTTTTTTTTCAATCCACCACTTATCCACAAGCAACCCCATTTCTTTACCTTGAAAAATATCAGTTGTAGCACTATCTTGTAACCCAACAAACAAATGACCCCTATATGTTGTGTTTGAACTACAATGTATGGGTAGACCAAGATCACAAAGCCGAAACGTAATTTACAAAAATTACACAGAAATACACAAAAACACGGCCTTGTTCAGTTTTGTTAGGGAAATTAAGCAGAATGAACCAACAACTTACTGTTACCAAGCGTAACGGGCGCAAAGAAACGATCGATCTAGAGAAGATCCATCGCGTGATTACATGGGCAGCTGAAGGCTTGCACAATGTTTCTGTATCACAAGTAGAATTGAAAGCTCACATTCAGTTTTACGATGGCATCACCACTACTGACATTCATGAAACTATCATCAAGTCAGCAGCGGATTTAATCTCTGAAGAGACTCCTGATTACCAATATCTAGCAGCACGTCTGTCTGTATTCCACCTACGTAAAAAAGCGTACGGCGAATACGAGCCGCCTGCACTGTATGACCACGTTGCAAAACTGGTTGATATGGGTAAATACGATAGCCACCTTATGGAAGATTACACGAAAGCTGAATTCGAAGAGCTTGACGAGTACATCGACCACAAACGTGACTTAGACTTCTCTTACGCAGCGGTTAAGCAGCTCGAAGGTAAATACTTCGTGCAAAACCGTGTAACGAAAGAAATCTACGAGAGTGCTCAGTTCCTTTACATTTTAGTTGCTGCGTGTCTATTCGCTAAATACCCGAAATCGACTCGTCTTGACTACATCAAACGTTTTTACGACGCATCGTCTACGTTTAAGATTTCTCTACCTACACCGATCATGTCTGGTGTACGTACGCCTACTCGTCAATTCAGTTCTTGTGTACTGATCGAGTGTGGTGACAGCCTTGATTCAATCAACGCGACAGCAAGCTCAATTGTTCGTTACGTATCTCAACGTGCTGGTATTGGTATCAACGCAGGTCGTATCCGTGCGCTTGGTTCTGAAATCCGTAATGGTGAAGCGTTCCACACAGGCTGTATCCCTTTCTACAAATACTTCCAAACAGCAGTAAAATGTTGTTCTCAAGGTGGTGTTCGTGGCGGTGCAGCAACGGTATTCTACCCACTATGGCACGGTGAAGTTCAGTCTCTATTAGTACTGAAAAACAACCGCGGCGTTGAAGAGAACCGAGTTCGTCACATGGATTACGGCGTACAGCTGAACAAGCTTATGTACTCTCGCCTAGTTCAGGGTGGCAACATCAGCCTGTTCTCACCTTCAGACGTACCTGGCCTTTACGATGCGTTCTTCGAAAACCAAGACCGTTTTGAAGAGCTATACGTTAAGTACGAAAACGATCCTTCAGTGAAGCGTGAAACGGTTAAAGCCGTTGAGCTTTTCTCTCTGCTAATGCAAGAGCGTGCTTCTACTGGTCGTATCTACATTCAGAACGTTGACCACTGTAATACACACAGCCCGTTTGATTCTGAAGTAGCACCTGTTCGTCAATCGAACCTATGTCTAGAAATCGCGCTTCCTACTAAGCCACTTTCTAACGTAGAAGATGACGAAGGCGAAATTGCACTATGTACGCTTTCAGCATTCAACCTTGGCGCAATCAATGAACTGGACGACCTAGCAGAGCTTTCTGAGCTGGTTGTTCGTGCTCTAGATGCACTGCTTGATTACCAAGACTACCCGCTTCCAGCTGCATACAAGTCGACAATGAACCGTCGTACTTTAGGTGTAGGTGTAATCAACTACGCATACTACCTAGCGAAGAATGGTGTTAAGTACTCTGATGGCAGCGCGAATGGCCTGACTCACCGTACTTTTGAAGCAATTCAATACCACTTGCTAAAAGCATCTGTTGAACTAGCGAAAGAGCAAGGCCGTTGCCCATCTTTCCACGAGACCAACTACGCGAAAGGCCTACTGCCAATCGATACTTACAAAAAAGATATCGACTTAGTATGTGAAGAGCCACTGCACTACGATTGGGATTCTCTACGTGAAGAGATCATGGAGCACGGTCTGCGTAACTCTACGCTAACAGCGCTTATGCCTTCTGAGACATCGTCTCAAATCTCGAACGCGACTAACGGTATCGAGCCACCACGTGGTTACGTATCAGTGAAAGCATCGAAAGACGGCATCCTTAAGCAAGTGGTTCCAGATTTCCTAAATCTTAAAAACAACTACGAACTACTTTGGAACATTGGCAATAACGACGGTTACCTGCACTTAGTGGGTATCATGCAAAAATTCGTTGACCAAGCTATCTCTGCAAACACTAACTATGATCCAAGTGTTTACGACAGCGGTAAGGTACCAATGAAGCAGCTGCTTAAAGACCTGCTAACTGCATACAAGTATGGTGTTAAAACGCTTTACTACCATAACACTCGTGATGGTGCTAAAGACGACCAAGGCGATGCAGTTCAAGTGCCGGAAGAAGATTGTGAAGGCGGTGGTTGTAAGATCTAAACCGCAATAAACATTAAGACCCCAGAGAAGAGTTATCTTCTCTGGGTTTAAAGCATTAACAGGGTCCGTTTTATTGCGGGTCTTTAAAGGATTTGAGGCATTTATGGCTTACAGTACTTTTTCTCAACAAAAAAATGACCAACTAAAAGAACCAATGTTCTTGGGTCAGTCGGTAAACGTTGCACGTTACGACCAACAAAAATTTGAAATCTTCGAAAAGCTTATCGAGAAGCAGCTTTCTTTCTTCTGGCGCCCAGAAGAGGTCGACGTGTCTAGTGACCGTATCGACTACAACAAGCTTCCTGAGCATGAAAAGCACATCTTCATCTCTAACTTGAAGTACCAAACGCTTCTAGATTCTATCCAAGGCCGCAGCCCTAACGTTGCCCTACTTCCATTGGTATCACTACCAGAAGTTGAAACTTGGATTGAGACATGGTCATTCTCTGAAACGATTCACTCTCGTTCTTACACGCACATCATCCGTAACATCGTAAATGATCCAGGCGTAGTATTCGACGACATCGTTGAAAACGAAGAGATCCTGAAGCGTGCGAAAGACATCGCCTTTTACTACGACGATTTGATCAAGCTGACGGCGGACTACCACCGCTACGGTGAAGGCAACCACAACATCAACGGCGAAGACGTTAAGATTTCACTTCACGACCTGAAGAAGAAGCTTTACGTATGTCTAATGTCTGTAAACGCACTGGAAGCGATTCGTTTCTACGTGAGTTTTGCATGTTCATTCGCATTCGCTGAGCGTGAGCTAATGGAAGGTAACGCGAAGATCATCAAGCTAATCGCTCGTGATGAAGCCCTTCACCTTACTGGTACACAGCACATGATCAACTTGCTACGCAATGGTCAAGATGATTTTGAATTCATGCAGATCGCTGAAGAGTGTAAGCAAGAGTGTTTCGACCTATTCAAAGAAGCGGCTGAGCAAGAGAAAGAGTGGGCAGAATACCTATTCAAAGATGGCTCTATGATTGGTCTGAACAAAGACATTCTTTGCCAATACGTTGAGTACATTACCAACATCCGTATGCAGGCTGTTGGCCTAGGTACGGCTTACCCAGCAGCAACGTCGAACCCAATTCCATGGATCAACGCTTGGTTGTCTTCAGATAACGTTCAAGTTGCTCCACAAGAAGCAGAAATCAGTTCTTACCTAGTTGGCCAAATCGACAACGAAGTAAAAGCTGACGACTTTGAAGGATTTGAGCTGTAATGCCAACAATCAAAATCAACAAACTGACTTCAATTGAATCTAACCCTTCAAACACTCTGTTGGAAACAATGGAACAAGCTGGGTTAGAGCCAGAATACAACTGCCGAGATGGTCACTGTGGCGCTTGCCGCTGCACGTTGGATTCTGGTGAGGTCGAGTACGTTGGTTTTGCTATGGCTTACACGCAAGGTAATGAGATATTGCCTTGTATCTGTAAAGCAAAGACTGAGCTATCGCTGAGTAACGTTATTCATAGAAACAAGCAAAAACGCGCATAAGCCAGCTGGCTTTAGGTCACTTTGTTCGAATATCGTCAATAAGAATCAAAAAAGGGTCCGCTTCCTTTAGGAATGCGGACCCTTTTCTATTTATGTCTTTAGGTATCTAAAGCGACTCGTCTATCACTCAACCAAATCTTCCTGTTGGCTTGTGTCATACAAAGCCAAACGTTTATTGCTGAGTCAGGTTAAGAGTCACAGAGCCAATATAACAAGCGCTTCGGCACTCTCCACAGCCGTTACACTTATCTTTGTCCACTGTAGGCAACTCTCCTACTTCGATGTGTATTGCACCAGCTGAACACGCCGTTTGGCATGCTGAACAGTCCATTTGCATGTAATTATTGCAGCTATCCGCAAAGCTCGGCTTGAGGTCGATATAAGGCGTGACCGTTGGATGAAGTGCGCCGGTCGGACACACTTCAGTGCATTTGTTACACATAGAACAACTGTTGTAATCCAAATTCAGCAGCGCACTGCCCTCTAGCATCTCAATAACGCTATTTGGACACGATTGTTCACACAATCCACAACCGTCGCAAAGACGCTCAAACAGCACCTCATCGACCGCTCTTGGCGGTCTTGCATGCAAGCGCTGTGATATCTCTTCATAATTCGCGGCTGCTTTAACCGGTTTAGAAAGTCGAGTTAAGAAACCGCGTCTATTTGAATTTATTTGTTCAGACATTAGTCGATATATAACTTTTTAGTAGCAACATTTAAATTATATTCAGATATTAAGTACTTAAACCAATCTATTACATCAACCGATAGCTTTTTATAAAAAGATAACTCTGATGCTTTATTTAGTTTTTCTAAATAAACAGAAGACCAAGTTAATAAGTGACCCTCAAGTAATTCACCGGCTGAATTAATATTATTATTTTCTAACAAATACGCATGAGCGAATAACATTAAACCAAATTGATCTTCCGGCTCTCTTAACCCAGTGTCTAATTCAATCTGATTCAATTCTAAAAACTGGCGATACTCAACCGTAGAAGCACCAAACACAACGCGGTCTTTATCTAGGTACACAGAACCCCAAGGCGGAGCTGGCATGTCTCCAACGCCTTCAAACAGGCGGCTGAACTCTGCTGCGAGCGCATCTTCGTCTTCGCTTCTTAATGCCTGCAAGCATTCTTCAGAGAGTACTTCGCTCTCAACCAAAGCTTCGACAATGGTGATTAACTGTTCTTTACTTGTCGCTTGATAAAATAGCGAACCCAACAATTTATGCGTATCGATAATCATTATTATTTATACCGTTATAGGTTTAAAGATAATTATATTAATTAACTCATTTCATTCTTTGATCTATTTTATACATTCAATTCATAAACTTTAAATTCCACACTTATTTGATGCCAATCAATCAATAATTCGAAATAAATACATAAAGAACAAACTACCTATAAAGTGCTAGCTATCAATAGTAAAAGGCATCTTAGAATGACGAATAAGAAAGAATCTGGGGTAATGAATCTTACTCGAAGAGGCTTCATGAAAGCTTCCTCTGCAGTAGGTAGTGCAGCTGCACTTGCGGGCGGTATTGCATTACCTTTCAAATCCAAACCAGTAGCGGCTGCAGTTGCTGAAAATGTGGATGAGAAAATCGTATGGAGTGCATGTACAGTAAACTGTGGCTCTCGCTGCCCACTGCGTATGCATGTACAAAACGGTGAAATCAAATACGTAGAAACAGACAACACAGGCACTGACGAATACGGTCATCACCAAGTTCGTGCGTGTCTACGTGGTCGCTCGATGCGCCGCCGTGTTTATAACCCAGATCGCCTAAAGTACCCAATGAAACGTGTGGGTAAACGTGGTGAAGGTAAGTTTAAGCGTATTAGCTGGGAAGAGGCTTATGATGAAGTCGCTGGCACCATGCAACGCCTTATTAAAGACTACGGTAACGACACTATCTACCTAAACTACGGTACAGGTACGCTGGGCGGCACGGTTACTAAATCTTGGCCACCAGCTCAAACGCTGATTGCTCGTCTAATGAACCTAAGTGGTGGTTACTTAAACCATTACGGTGACTACTCAACAGCGCAAATCACGAAAGGCTTGAGCTACACCTACGGCGGTTGGGCAAACAACAACTCTTTCTCTGATTTAGAGAACACTAAACTTAACATTCAGTTTGGTAACAACCCTGCTGAGACGCGTATGTCTGGTGGCGGCCAGATCCACCACTACGTTGAAAGCAAAAACAAATCAAACGCAAGAACGATCATCATCGACCCTCGCTACACCGATACTGCCGGTGGCCGTGAAGATCAATGGATCCCAATTCGTCCTTCTACAGATGCGGCATTGGTAGCGGGTCTTGCACACGTGATGATCACTGAAGACCTTGTCGACCAACCGTTCCTAGACAAATACTGTGTCGGTTACGATGAGAAGACCCTTCCTGCATCAGCGCCTAAAAACAGCGACTACAAATCTTACATCCTAGGTTTAGGTGAAGATGGCGTAGAGAAGACACCAGAATGGGCTTCTAAGATCACGGGTATTCCAGTTGACACCATCGTTAAGCTTGGCCGTGAAATGGGCACAGCGAAACCATGTGCGATTCACCAAGGTTGGGGCTTACAACGCACTGCGAACGGTGAACTAGCGTGTCGTGCAATCGCGATGCTGTCACTGCTCACTGGCTCTGTGGGCGTATCAGGCGGTTCAACAGGCGCTCGTGAAAGCGACATCAACATTCCATTTGTGCGCTTCCCTACTGTGCCAAACCCAGTTGAAACGTCTATTTCAATGTTCATGTGGACAGACGCGATTTACCGTCACCATGAAATGACCGACATCACTGATGGTGTTCGCGGTGCAGAGCGCCTTAAGAACCCAATCAAGATGATCTGGAACTACGCAGGTAACTGCATCATTAACCAACACTCAGACATCAACAAGACTCACGCGATTCTTCAAGATGAAAGTGCGTGTGAAATGATTGTCGTGGTTGATAACCATATGACGTCTTCAGCGAAGTACGCCGATATCATCCTGCCAGACTTAACAACGTCTGAGCAAGACGACTGGTGTATGGACGGTAAAGCGGCGAACATGCCTTACTTCATCTACGCGCAGAAAGCGATTGAGCCTCAGTTTGAAGCAAAATCTATCTACGAGATGTGTACTCAGCTTGCGAAACGAATGGGCGTAGAAAAAGAGTTCACCGAAGGCCGTACTCAAGAGCAATGGATTGAGCACCTTTACGCAGAAACTCGTAAGAACGATCCAACACTGCCAACCTTCGAAGAGATGAAAGAGCTGGGTATCTACAAACGTAGCTACGACCACCACTACATCGCTTATGAAGATTTCCGTAAAGATCCTGAAGCGAACCCACTGACCACACCAAGTGGCAAGATCGAGATCTACTCAGAGCAACTGGCTGATATCGCGAAGACTTGGAAGCTGAAAGAAGACGAAGTGATTCACCCACTTCCGATTTACGCGGACTCTTTCGAAGGTCATAACGACCCACTAGCAGAGAAGTACCCACTTCAGCTAACCGGTTTCCACTACAAGGCTCGTACTCACTCGACTTACGGCAACGTTGCAGAAATCAAAGCAGCAGCACCGCAAGAGTTGTGGATCAACCCAATCGATGCAAAAGAACGTGGTATTGATAGCGGCGACATGGTGAGTATTTTCAACGACCGTGGCGAAGTACATATTCCAGCGAAAGTGACACCTAGGATTCTTCCTCGAGTTGTCGCACTAGGCGAAGGTGCATGGTACGCACCAGATGGTCAGAAGATCGACCATGCAGGCTCTATCAACGTGCTGACGACTCAGCGCCCGAGCCCACTTGCTAAGGGTAACCCTCAGCATACAAACCTAGTTCAAATCAAAGCGCTAAAGAAAGCATAAGGTAGGTTGGAATGAAACAATACGGCTTTTACATTGATTCAAGTAAATGCACGGGTTGTAAAACCTGTCAGCTTGCTTGTAAAGATTATAACGATCTAGACATCAAAACGAACTACCGTCGCGTATACGAATATGCCGGTGGTGGCTTCACTCAAGATGGTGATACCTGGGTTCAGAAAGATGTCTTTTCTTACTACCTATCTATCGCTTGTAACCACTGTACTAACCCAGCGTGTGTGAAAGTGTGTCCTTCGGGCGCAATGCACAAACGTGATGAAGACGGTTTGGTTGTGGTTGATGAGAGCGTATGTATTGGTTGTCAGCACTGTAGCAATGCGTGTCCTTACGGCGCACCACAATACAATGCTAAGAAAGGTCATATGACGAAATGCGATGGTTGTTACCAACGTGTTTCTGAAGGCAAACAGCCTATCTGTGTTGAGTCTTGCCCACTTCGTGCATTGGAGTTTGGTGAAATCAATACACTTCGTGAGAAGTACGGCTCTGGTGCGGATGTGGCTCCACTGCCATCTTCAACAGAAACGCTACCAAACATCGTGATTAAGCTGAACAAAAACGCGAAGCCGACTGGCGATACCAGCGGTCACCTAGCAAACCCGAAGGAGGTGTAAGATGATTTTTCATGAGTGGTCTTTAATCTTCTTTACGGTGCTGGCGCAAACTGCGGTTGGTGGTTACTTACTGATTGGCGCACGTGCACTGGTACTTGGTCATGACGAAGAGAAGCTGAACAGCTACAAGGTTCCAATGTTTATCCTATGGGTACTGATGGGTCTTGGCTTCATGTTCTCGACAACGCACCTTGGCTCTCCACTGCGCGCGTTTAACGCTTTTAATCAGCTAGGTTCGGCTTGGTTGTCTAACGAAGTGTTCTTCGGTGCGGCATTCTTCGCTGTCGGTGGCCTGCAATGGTTACTGTCGGTAGTCAAGAAAGGTGGCGTTGCTATCCAGAAGGCACTGATGGTTGGCGCGATGGTACTGGGTGTTATCTTCATGTACGCGATGATCAACGTATACATGATCAACACAGTACCGACGTGGGACAACATCTACACACCACTGAGCTTCATCATGACGATGGTTGTGGGTGGCTTTCTGTTATCTCAGTTCGTGATTGTATTCGCAAACGACAGCCGCTTTACGGTTGACCGTAACATCACCATGTTGGCTGTTATCGCTGTTGCTATCAGCTTGCTTGTGACAGTAGGAAAACTGAACCTGATCGGAGACATCCAAACTTCAGCGGCAAAAGCGTCTGAGTTAGTCGATGGTTTAGGTAGCTATGTGATTCTTCAAGTGGCACTGCTAATGGCAAGCTTGTTGATTTGGATTCTACCTATGCTGAACAAAGCAAAAGTGAACCCAGTTAACCTTGGCTTAGCACTAGTATTGTTCTTGGCTTCAGAGTTAATCGGCCGTGGTTTGTTCTACAGCCTACATATGACAAGCGGTTTGTAATCGAGTTCTTACGGACATGAGTTGCGTGTAAACATCGCTGCTTGTTTGGTTATCTAGAAGGCTAGATAAACAAAAGGCCCAACACCTATTTAGATGTTGGGCCTTTTTATTTCGTTTTTTCTAGCGTTTTTAATACAGACTTAGCGAGTTCGCTTACATCGTTAGCTTACATAGCTACTTAATGATAGCCGCTGGAATAAACATGTCTTTTAATCGCTTAACCGAAGAATAAGTACCAAACATCGGTTTGTTATCTAAATGCCTTCTCAGCATATCGGCGGCAACGGTCTTAATCACGTTGCGTTGGTCTTCACGCGAGTACTGACGATAAAACTCAAGTACCTGCCCCCACTCGCCTGCTTCAGTCGACAATGCAACGCTGAATGTGTTGCCTTCCAGCTTACCAGTCACCAAAGCCAATTCAGTTCCGCACTTATCTCTTGTTGCTCCAGCCAGCGCAAAGGTCGCGGCTAATGGATCGCTCTTTTCAAGTTCGCTCTCTTTTGGCTCAGCCATCACCCATGAGTGTCCGAAGCAATCTTCTATCTGCTCATTCAATTGCAGCCACGCTGACAGTGAACCTTTGGTCGACACTTCAGACACAGATAACGTCTTCTTTTTTTCCGCCATGATGTGTCCAATATGGTCAATCATCGGCTCATCAACACTAACGACATTACTCTCTAGCAGCTTGTAAACCATCTGCAGAAGCTTAACGCGAGTTTCTAAGTCTGCCTTAGGACCAAACAGTTTGACCTCAATGAACGGCAGATAAGAGCGATAACCAAGTTCATAACCTTCTGGCAGCTTTAGTTGATCCAAAACATCAGAGATACCGGACTCAGACAAACCAAACGTAAACAGTCGACTGCATTCAGAGGCAACCACTTGAGGGTAGGTACACGACAAGTCAGGAAGAATCTCAAACGTCACCATGCGCTTGAATTCACTTGGTACACCCGGCGTGAAATAGAAAGTCGCATCGTTAATTTTCAGTTTGAAGCCACAAGCCGTCCCTACAGGGTTATCGACAATCTCTGAACTCGCAGGTAACAAAGCTTGTTTAAGGTTGCTGTCTGGCATTAGCATGCCACGTCCAGAGAACATCTCTTCCATACGAGCAAGCCATTCAGGGAACATGACGAGTTTCTGCTCGGAAGCAGCTGCAGCGGCGGCAGCACTCATATCATCGGTTGTCGGGCCTAAACCACCATTAACGATAACCACATCATAGTTAAAGCTCAGCATCAGCAATTCTTCAACAAGAGCATTCATTTGATCACCCACAGTTGAGCGCTTAGCAAGCGCAAAACCATGCTGATAAAACTCAGCAGACATCCAAGCTGCGTTTGTATCTACAATGTCTCCATGAAGAACTTCTTCACCTGTGCTTAACATTGCGATTTTCGTCATATTTCTATCCCTTGTTGTCATAAAAAGACACTGCATTATTTACAAACTGGTCTATGGTTGAATTTGGAGCAATTCGCCTTTTCACTAATATTAATAATGTTAAACCTAAGGTTTTCTTAGGAAAAGCTATAAATTATTAGTTCCCTAAATCAGGCATTTAATAGATAATTGTGATCCTGATCAATTCCAAACTTTCTCATGGAGACCCTTGTGGCCAAATCACCGTTACTAGCAAAGGTTACTGCCGCATTTTCAATGCTAATGTCAGTTAACTCGGTTGCAAGCCAATACGACTTCGACCAGCCAATCAACCTTTCTTACTCGGATGAATGTGCTCAAGATTACTGTTTTAATGACAACTTGTACACCTACAAGCCTAGTACCAATTACGCACTGAGCGAATCGAGTGATGAGTACGACTTCTCAATCCAACAACCAAAACACATGTTGGTGAGTCAGGAGAAAGATTGGGATTACCTAATGGGTCAAACCTACACCATTCTTGGCTTGAGTGTCGCGACAGTGGGTCTAATGACTCTGCTCCCTGAAAGTATTACTAAGTGGGATGATGACCAACGTGATATCAGCTCATTAGGTAAAAAGTGGAAAGATAACGTTTCTGCTGGTCCAACATGGGACCGTGACGAACACTTCCTAAACTACGTAATGCACCCATATTTCGGTGGTGTTTACTACACCGCAGCTCGACACGCAGGTTACGACGAGTTTGAGTCATTCTTATACTCTTGGACTATGTCGACGTTCTTCTGGGAATACGGCGTAGAAGCGTTTGCAGAAGTACCTTCATGGCAAGATCTCTTCATCACACCTTTCTTCGGTGCGGTTGTCGGTGAAATGATGCTAGAAGCAGAGCAGGATATCATTGCTTCAGGTGGCGAAGTGATGGGCTCTCAAACCATGGGTGATGTGTCGCTATTCTTCCTTAACCCTGTTGGACACATTCACTACTGGGTAAGTGACGCATGGGGCGGTGATGCAGAAGTTAACCTGAATACTAACCCTTGGTGGGATAACCAAGACGCTGCACGTTTTGCTTACGATGCTGGCGCACCATACGACTCTCAGTTTGTTGGTATGAACTTCAAAGTAACGTTCTAATTCGTCTCTAGTACTACTCAATATAAGTTATTGAGTATAAGTTGCTGAATCATCAATCACAGTGACAACTCTTCTAAAAAGCGGCTCTCTAGCCGCTTTTTTTGTGCCCTACTCTTCATTCTCTTTTTTTGCATCGAAGCTTAGTTTCAAAAATTGACCTAGGTCAAACATTGTTCGATGTAACCTTCTACACTGAAATTAAAGAACTTTATCGCGTGATATCAAACATTTAATTAGCAAAGAATAATTGAAACCTTGGGGGCTGATATGAACAGTACATTTATCGTAAACTTTATAGGAAAAGCATCACCAGCAACAATCAAACAGCTTGCTGCGGTTACTCACGAAAACGACGGCAAATGGCTCATCAGTAAAGTGAACTTTATTGAAGACCAAGTCGCAGGCGTACTAAAGGTTCAACTTCCAGCCATCAACGAATTGATTGTAAAAGAAGCGTTCAGCGCCAATCCAGATCTCATCGTGCAGTTTGTCGATTCCGATCATACACACAATGTTCAAGACACGGTCCATCACTTGAGACTCGACTCTAACGACCGAGCAGGTATCGTCAACGAAGTGACTCATGTATTGGATAGACAAGGAATCAGTATTCTCGATATGGATTGTCACCGCGTCTTTATCGCTGGTGGCGGCGGTGTTAGCTCAAGTCTATTCACATCAAAAATCGCCGTTAAGCTGCCAATCGAAGTACAGATCGACGACGTAGTTAATGAACTCGAAACGCTCAGTGAAGATACTCGTGTGATGATTGAAAGCTAAATAAACAAAATTAAAGAACAAAAAAGAGCAGCTCATTAGCTGCTCTTTGTATTGCTCTGAACTTGTGATTCAGTTACTTAACTGACCATTGTGATAATGAGCGTTTGAAGTCTTCATAGCCGAATTCATTTAGCTTCTGAACTTCACCACTGCTACGTTCACAGTAGATTGAAGGCATTTTAAGGCCATTGAACCAGTTCAATTTCACCATTGTGTAACCCGCGCTGTCTAACAGATGCAGCTTTTGACCAATCTTAAGTGGCTCATCAAAGCTCGCTTCGCAGAACTGATCGCCCGCAAGACATGAACACGAACCAATCACGTAGTCATGGCTGCCTGTTTCTGATGCTTCCAATACTGATGCGGGCTCATTGTAGATAAGCGTGTCAAGGCGGTGCGCCTCAGTCGCTGAATCCACAATCGCTGTTTTCTTCACGTTCTCAACAATATCGACCACTGTCACAACTAGGTCGGTTGTTTTAGTGATGATCGCTTCACCCGGCTCAAGATACATCTGCACACCGTGCTTTTCAGAGAAGGCTTTCAGCGCAAGACCGAGTTTTTCGATGTCATAGCCAGGCCATGTGAAGAACACACCTCCGCCCATGCTCACCCAGTCCAACTTATCTAAGTGCTCACCAAACTGTTCTGAGATTGAATCAAGCAGGCCGATAAACGCATCGACGTCTTTGTTCTCACAGTTCATGTGGAACATCACACCATTAATCTCATCGAAAATTTCTGGTTTGATGTGGTCAGCTTGCACGCCCAAACGCGAGAATTGACGTGCTGGATTCGCCAAGTCTTGCCCTGCGTAGCTCACGCCCGGATTTAAACGTAAACCCAGTGAAGCTTTACCTTCAACAATATGACGGTAAGCAGCAAGTTGGCTTTGAGAGTTGAAGATCATCTTGTCGCAGATGTCAGCAACCTCTCTCACGTCATCTTCACTGTAGCCCACACTGTAAGCATGAGTTTCACCGCCAAAAGTTTCGTGACCTAATTTCACTTCATAAGGGCCAGAACTAGTAGTACCGTCTAGGTACGGTTTGATGATGTCAAACACGCCCCAAGTCGAGAAGCACTTAAGCGCAAGTACCAATTTCACACCTGAAATCTCTTTCAGTTGCTTGGCTTTTTCTAAGTTCGCAATCAACTTGTCTTCGTTGATCATGAAATATGGGGTTTTTAGTTCTTCTTTCTTAAACGTCATTTTTGTAAACACTCAAGCAGCATCTATAGATGGAAAGGTAAATTAACAATTTTGGTGTGATTTATTTTGATTTTGTCCTGTCCGAGCGCAGTGAGTTACAAAATCAAAATAAATGATACCAAAGCTTCAAGGCTATCATCATCGAAAAGGGAACAATCCATGTCCCCTTTAATTAGCAATCAAAACAAGAAATCAGTTCTTATTTTTTCAGCTCATGAATCACTGGAAGACCTTGGCCTGCTTCAAGCTCTTGAACATGCCAATCTAGACCAATTTCCGGCATAGTTGCTAGGAACGGATCTGGATTTAGCTGTTCCATGTTGAACACGCCTTTATCAGCCCATTCGCCACGGAAGAACTGAAGTGCAGCGGTAATCGCTGGAACACCAGTTGTGTAAGAGATCGCTTGGTGCTCTACGTCTTCGTAAGCCACTTCGTGGTCTGCGTTATTGTAGATGAATACGCTACGCTCTTTACCATCTTTCTTACCTTGAACCCAAGTACCGATACACGTTAAACCAGTGTAACCCGGAGCTAGAGATGTTGGATCCGGTAGTAGTGCTTTAAGAACATGCAGAGGCTGAACCACAGTACCATCGTGCAGTGTTAGCGGATCTGGGCTAAGAAGACCGATATCACGCATGCAGTTGAAGTAGTTCAAGTATGCATCACCAAAGCCCATCCAAAATTCGATACGCTTAGCTGGGATGAACTCTTTCATTGAACGAACTTCATCGTGCGCCATTGAGTAAACTTTGTGAGAACCACAGTTCGGGAATTCAAACTCAAGCATACGAGAGTGACAAGGTACTTGTTTCCACTCTTCATTTTCCCAGTAGAAAGAATCGCCTTGGATCTCAAGCATGTTGGTTTCTGGGTCAAAGTTTGTCGCAAACTTCTTGCCGTGGTCACCAGCATTCACATCCATTACATCAATTGAGTCAATCTCATCGAACAAGTGCTTAACCGCGTATGCAGCAAAGATTGATACCACACCTGGATCGAAACCAGCACCAAGAATACCTGTGATGCCTGCTTCAGCGAACTTCTCACGGTAGCCCCACTGCCAATCGTAAGCTTGTGGTACTTGTTGGCCTTCAGAACATAGGTCAACCGCTACCGATGTATCTAAATAAGAAACTTTAGATTGGTAACATGCTTCCATGATTGCCATGTTTACCCAAGGAGGACCAGCGTTGATCACTAGATCCGGCTGAACTTCTTTAATCAAAGCAACAAGCGCATCAACATCATCAGCGTCTACTGAACGTGCTTCTAGTTTCTTAGTTGAATCTTTAAGGTTGTTTTTGCCCTTGATAGATTCGATGATTTTTTCACACTTCGCGATTGTGCGAGAGGCGATTGTGATATCACCCAGTACTTCGTTATTTTGTGCTGCTTTGTGTGCAACAACCCAACCAACGCCGCCTGCACCAATTTGTAGAATAGCCATAGTATTAATTACCCTTGTTGTTCTGCTAGCTCAGTGGCTAGAGTTTGAATTTTGTTAATTAGAGATTTGAAATCTGATGTCTTTAAGCACGGATTCAAGATAGTAAATTTCAACGCGCTTTTACCATCAACGACCGTTTCGCCAAGAACAGCAATGCCACGAGTCAGCGCCTCCAGCCTTAACGTTTGATTCAGTTTGTCTAAATCTAGCTCACCGTTTGCTGATTGCCCATTGCGAGGCACCGATCGGAACAGCACAGTAGACAGTGACGGCTCAGCAAGCAGTTCAAAATCGTCATGCTTCTGAATCAGGTCTGCAACTTGAAGCGTCTGCTCTAGGAGATGATCGTACATATCACCCAACTGCTTTGGCCCAACGCTTTGCATCGTCATGAAGACTTTCAATGCATCAAAACGCTTGGTGGTCGCAATAGACTTATCGACAAGATTTGGCAGCTCATCGTGCTCGCGATTCAAGTAGTCTGCGTGATGCAGTAGGAACTTAAAGTTCGCTTTGTCTTTCAGCAACACAGCACCACAGCTGATTGTTTGGAAGAACAACTTGTGGAAATCAACGCTCACTGAATCCGCTTTCTCGATGCCTTTCAGGCGAGCTTTATGGCTACTTAAGATAAGCGCGCCACCGTAAGCACTGTCGACATGGAACCAAAGATCTTGTTGGTTGGCGATGTCAGCAATCGCTTCAAGGTCATCAATAGCACCGTGATCGGTCGTACCCGCAGTACCGACAACAGCAAAAGGAATCAACCCTTGTGCTTTAAGCGCTTTCACTTCTGTGTCTAGCAAGTCAGGTTTGATAGTGCCGTTTGCATTGGTGTCAACACAGCACACTGCCGCTTCGCCTAGCCCTAGTAGAGAGGCAGACTTTTGAACCGTGAAGTGCGATTTCTTTGAACATAAGATACGCAGCTTACTCGCGTATTCTGGTAAGCCAAGCTTTTGGATAGAATGACCATTGTGCTTATCCGCAACCCAGTCTCTCGCAAGCAATAAACCCATTAGGTTACTTTGCGTGCCGCCGCTGGTGAAAACACCGTCAGCTTGTGCGCCAAGTTGGTATTTTTCGCACATCCAATCCACCACACGCTGCTCAACATAAGTCGCAGCCGATGCTTGGTCCCATGAATCCATTGATTGATTCAACGCCGCGATAATCGATTCAGCTGCTACCGAAGCCATAAGAGGCGGAGTGTGAAGGTGTGCAATACAATCTGGGTGTTGCACGAAGATGGAGTTTGCAGCGACAAGGTCTGCAGTGCTATCTACAACATCAACCAAAGCGTGTTGATTGTTGTCAAGGTCGACAGCATTGATGGCTGCTTCTAGCACTTTTGGTTCTAAACCCGAATAAGGGGTTTCAACCTGTTCAAAAACCGCTTTCATCGCTTGAGTGGTTTGGTTCATCACGCTAGCAAATTCGTCGCTACCGCCTAAACCCGTCTGGATAAAATGCTTGTTCCATTCTTGGTTTGCTTGCTCGCTTGAAGCTGGGTCTTGTTGTAGACCACCACCTGCTGCGATGATCGCTTCTTCCATGACGCGCAATGCAAAGTCAATCTGCTCAAAAGAGATAATCATTGGCGGAAGGAAACGAATGACCGAACCATCACGACCACCCTTTTCAACCATCAAGCCGCGTTCTAACGCCGCACGTTGAATCGCAAGAGTCAGTTCGCCGTCTGATTGTGGTTCGCCAAACTTGTTAAGCTCACCATTTGGTTGCTTGATCTCAGCGCCAAGCATCAAGCCTTTACCGCGAACTTCAGCAATACAGCTAACGCGTGATTGAATCTTCTCTAACCCATGACGTAGGTATTGGCCTGCAATGTTCGCGTGCTCCACCAAACCATCTCGCTCGATGATTTCCAGTGCTTTAGCACCAGACACCATTGCTAACTGGTTACCACGGAATGTACCGGTATGTTCACCCGCTTTCCAAGTATCGATGCTCTTGTCGAATACAAGCAGCGACATAGGCAGTCCGCCACCGATCGCTTTAGACAAACATAAGATATCTGGGTTAACGCCAGACTCTTCAAACGCAAATCGATGACCCGTCTTACCTACACCACACTGAATTTCATCAAAGATCAGTAGGATGCCGTGTTCATCACAGATGCGACGCAAGCCTTGTAGCCAAGATGCAGGAGCTGGAATCACACCGCCCTCACCTTGTACAGGTTCAACGATCATCGCGGCTGGTTTCATGATGCCAGACTCGTCATCGTTCAACATACGCTCGATATAACGAATGCTCGCGTTGGCACCCGCTTCACCACCAATGCCAAACGGGCAGCGTAGGTTGTATGGGAAAGGCATGAAATGTACGTCAGACATCAAGCCGCTACGACGCTCTTTAGTACCGAGGTTACCCATCATGCCCATGGTGCCGTTGGTCATGCCATGGTAAGCACCACGGAAAGCAAACATGGTGTTGCGACCTGTGGTTTGCTTAGCAAGCTTGATCGCCGCTTCCACAGCGTCAGCACCCGATGGGCCACAGAATTGAAGAACCGAGTTATTTGAAAAGTCTTGAGGAAGAAAGGCTTTAACTCGCTTGATAAACGTCTCTTTTGCTTGAGTCGTGATATCAAGTGTTTGGTATGGCAAACCAGAATCGAGCTGGTCTTTCAGTGCTTGGTTAATCTCAGGGTGATTGTAACCCAGAGAAAGTGTACCTGCACCGGCTAAGCAATCGAGAAAGAGTTGGCCACGAGTATCTTCAACTAAAGCGCCACATGCTCGTTTAATAGCAATAGGCAGGCGTCTTGGGTAAGAGCGAACATCCGACTCATGCTGTTCTTGCTCTAGCAAAATAGCGTCAGGTGTTAGGTCGTACGTTCCCTCTAAGATAGGAACCATAGTTGAAAATGAATTTGCGATAGTATTAATATCGACTTCAAAGGCGGTAGTCATAAAAGTCCCCTTGAATGTGTTCATACTCACCTCCATCAGACGCAATTACCCACCAACTCTCGTTAAATTTGGAGAGAGTTCATAGTGAAATACACGTATTGTCTAGAAATGAGATATAGCTGTACGCTCGCATAAGTCAAATGACGAATACGAAATTAAGCCGTCTTAAGACAGCGATAAATTGTTAGCGTGAGCTCAAGGTTCAGTAATGCTACTGTTTTGAAGAATTGGACATTTTTGCAGGATCGGGCAGCTATGAGGAGCTGGTCCCTTTGGAAATGCAGAGCTGATTAGCAATGTTGTAATTAGTGTGTTCAATGTTGGGTTTCCCATTAACATGACGAACTGCGCCATAAGTATCCCGTCTATCAGCTAAAGGACTAGCCAATACCTACCCTACGTAATGTCCCAATCAGCAAGAATGGTCACTACGCGTATCCCCCAGAAGCAATCGTTGCTCTTCTTGAACATTTTCATTCCGAGATTGCGCGGGAAAGTAACATAAAGTGAAATGAACGATCAATAGTTTTTAGTAATAGCTTGATAAATAGCAGCGGTGGCTAAGCAATTGCTGTAAATATCGTCACACTATCGTTTGGGAAAGAGATCCCCGGTTCATTCGTTCCTCATACCCGAGGATGACGACGTGGGGTTATAAACGTTGCTAGAGAAGCTTTTAGGTCATGGCGTCACTCCCTAGAGCGAGGTATGAATTCATAGAGAACCCCTTACAACATGTCATTGTATTGCTTTATTCAAGAAACTATCTGATGCAATAGATTAAACTGAAGTTAATCAGCAAGCGGCAAGAGATCCCCGGTTCATTCGTTCCTCACACCCGAGGATGACGACGTGGGTTTATAAACGTTACTAGAGAGACTTTGAGGTCATACCGTCTTTCCGTCATTCCCTAGCACGAGGAACGAGTTCATAGGGAATCTCGCTTTTAAAAACTAACTTGATTGCAAAATTTGAAACAGAGATAGAAATGAATGTTGAGTGCGGATTCGAACAAGAAGAGTTCTTAAACGTAAAAGCTAAACGTCAGAAACCAAAAAGCCCGAACATTTCTGTTCGGGCTTCTTAATTTGGAGCGATACATCGGGTTCGAACCGATGACCTCAACCTTGGCAAGGTTGCGCTCTACCAACTGAGCTAGTATCGCATTTGCTTTATCGAGATAAAGACTTTAATAGATGGTGCCCCGGGCCGGACTTGAACCGGCACAGCGCGAACGCCGAGGGATTTTAAATCCCTTGTGTCTACCAATTCCACCACCAGGGCACGCAATTCTTTATTGCGATGCCGATTACTGAAAAGTAAAACACCATCTTAATGCTGACGCCAATCAACATTACAAAATTTGGAGCGATACATCGGGTTCGAACCGATGACCTCAACCTTGGCAAGGTTGCGCTCTACCAACTGAGCTAGTATCGCATTTTCATTCAAATTCTTTCTAGAAGAAAGAGAGAATGGAGGCGCCTCCCGGAGTCGAACCGAGGTCCACGGATTTGCAATCCGCTGCATAGCCACTCTGCCAAGGCGCCTTAGTAACTCCAATTGAATCGCTCATTGCCATCCTCTTGGGTACGGGATGCATTCTACGGATTCAGGCGATTGAGTCAATATTATTTTTGTATTTTTAATTCGTTTGAATAGATTTCATACGAAACAAGCCAAATAGCTGACTTTATGTTCAAAACACACTGTGAGCGGGTTATTCAAAGGAGATCTATATCACATTAGATATCCACTATTGATAACTTAACCTTAGGTTAAAGATCAAAAAAGCGAGCCTCAGCTCGCTTCTTCATCAATGATGTTTTTCGTCCAACAAATCGTCTTTGGCGGCCATCAAGTATTGTGCCATTGACCAGTAAGTAAGAACGGTGGCGACATAGAGCGCAATGTATCCGACCCATACCATCCAATCGTCATAGCGCCAGATAAGTACCCAAAGGGCGAACATCTGAGAAACCGTTTTTACTTTACCAACCCAAGATACCGCAACACTTGCGCGTTTACCGATTTCAGCCATCCATTCACGAAGCGCTGAAATGATGATCTCACGAGCAATCATGGTCACGGCTGGAATAGTTATCCAAATAGAGTGGTAATGCTCTGTAATCAGGATAAGAGCCGTAGCGACCAACACTTTGTCAGCCACAGGGTCAATGAAGGCACCGAAGCGAGACGTTTGCCCTAACTTACGAGCTAGCATGCCATCTAGCCAATCAGTGAAACCGGCTACCCAAAACACCATCGCAGCAGCGAAAGGAGCCCATTGATAAGGTAGATAGAAAACGACAACGAATACTGGGATCAAAAATAGTCTCAGTAAGGACAAAATGTTAGGTATATTCAAACGCATATTATTGGGCTCTTATTAATTGCGCTTTAATGGTGCGGGATTTTTACTATTGTTTCAATGCTTGATAAATGTTTTCTGCCAAAGAATGACTAATGCCCGGCACTTTGGCTATTTCTTCGACAGTTGCACGCTTAAGTTCTTGTAAGCCACCCATATATTTCAGCAAAGCTTGACGACGTTTAGGTCCTACCCCTTCAATTCCTTCCAAAGCACTGGTTCTGCGCGTTTTACCACGTTTCGCCCTGTGCCCTGCAATCGCATGATTATGGCTCTCATCACGAATGTGCTGGATAAGATGCAGCGCTGGTGCATCGCTAGGTAAATTAAACTCTTCACCTTCAAGGGTTACCAAAGTTTCTAAACCCGGTTTACGCGTCACGCCTTTCGCAATACCCATCATTCTTGGTCTAAACGGCCAATCACCCCAATATTGAGAAATGATCTCATGAGCGCGGTTTAGCTGACCTTTACCACCATCGATAAAGATGATGTCTGGGATCTTGTCGACATCGAGTTGCTTCGAATAACGTCTCTCAAGCGCCTGAGCCATCGCTGCATAATCATCGCCACCTGTAATGCCGGTGATGTTGTAACGACGGTACTCTGGTTTAACCGGGCCTTCTTGATTGAACACCACACACGACGCAATCGTGCTTTCACCCATGGTATGACTGATATCAAAACATTCCATGCGCTTGATAGCATCCATCGA
Organism: Vibrio sp. 10N.286.52.F8; assembly: GCF_041468745.1. Taxonomy (NCBI): domain Bacteria; kingdom Pseudomonadati; phylum Pseudomonadota; class Gammaproteobacteria; order Vibrionales; family Vibrionaceae; genus Vibrio; species Vibrio sp. 10N.286.52.F8. The sequence continues at coordinate 85,356 of NZ_JBFRJF010000019.1, read as the reverse complement.
CAGCACTTCTTGGAGCTCTTTGAAGCGCTGATTAATCGTCATCTTGTGATTAATCTTGGTGGTAATAGCCGTCAATGCATTGGTATTAGACAATTTAAGGTAACGACCTCGAGTACCTGAAGGGTTGGTATTGAAGTGAATCTTACGACCCGCTACTTCACACAAGGCTTCTTGAATCGGTGTGACATCTTCCATCAAATCGGCATTGAGAATCAAACGGGTTGGGATGGTTCTCGCTTCACTATGCGCAAGATAGTATTGGCTTAAAAAGCTCGAAAAGACCTCTTGTCGCACCGTATTGTTGGGAATTTTAGGGAAATGGCTTCTACTGCCTAAAACCTTGCCTTGGCGAATCATCAAGATATGAATACACGCTACGCCATTCTCTTGAGCAAATCCCAACACGTCCATATCTTCCATTGAATCGTCAGATACGTATTGTTGTTCTTGCACACGTCGAATCGCTTGGATTTGATCACGGAAAGCGGCAGCTTGTTCAAAACGAAGCTCACGGCTTGCCTTGTCCATTTTGTCGATGAGCGTCTCAAGGACTAATTTGTCTTTCCCTTGCAGGAACAGACGAACGTAGTCGATAAGTTCACTGTACTCTTCATCAGAGATGATTGAGCTAACACATGGCGCAGCACAACGACCAATCTGATACATCAAACACGGGCGCGTTCTATTGGCATAAACCGTATCTTCACACTGGCGGGCAGGGAAAATCTTTTGGATTAGGTGTAGCGTCTCACGCACAGCGCCGGAATCAGGGTAAGGACCAAAGTATTCGCCCTTTTTCTTCTTAGCACCACGGTGCATCGACAAACGAGGATGCTTGTGACCGCTAATAAAAATATAAGGGTACGACTTATCATCACGCAAAAGTACGTTGTATTTAGGCAAGTACTGCTTGATGTAGTTGTGCTCAAGAATGAGCGCTTCTGTTTCCGTGTGCGTTACAGTGACATCGATCTTGTCAATATTACTAACTAGAGCGCGTGTTTTTTCACTGTCGACTTTTTTACGGAAATAACTGGAAAGGCGTTTTTTGAGGTTCTTAGCTTTACCGACGTAAATAACGGCAGCCTCGGCGTTATACATTCGATAAACGCCGGGCTGCTCTGTTACTGTCTTGAGGAATGAGACTGAGTCAAACAAGTTAGTCACTATACGATCTCAGTGTTAAAGGGTCTCAGTGTCTAACATTCCATGTCTAATCGCTAAATGCGTCAGCTCTACATCGCCACTGATATCCAGCTTACTGAACAAGCGGTAGCGGTAACTGTTGACTGTTTTAGGACTTAGATTGAGTTGTTCTGAAATATCCGTCACTTTCTGACCTTTGGTAATCATCATCATGATTTGAAGTTCACGTTCAGATAAGTCTGCGAATGGATTTTCAGACGCAGGCGAGAATTGGCTCAAAGCCATCTGCTGCGCAATTTCTGGTGAAATGTATCGTTGGCCACTATTAACCACTCGAATTGCATTTACCATTTCATCCGGACCTGCCCCTTTAGTAAGGTAACCAGCAGCTCCAGCTTGCATCACTTTAGTTGGAAACGGATTTTCCGTATGAACAGTTAAAACGATGATTTTAACATCAGGGTTGAAACGCAAGATCTTCTTGGTTGCTTCTAAGCCACCAATACCAGGCATATTCATATCCATCAAAATAACGTCAGTATTGTTAGTACGACACCATTTTGCAGCACCTTCACCGCTTTCAGCTTCCCCTGCTACGTTCATTCCACGGACGTCTTCAATAATACGTCGTATCCCTGTGCGAACCAGCTCGTGATCATCTACAAGGAAAACATTTATCAAACTTGTATCTCCACACTATTAATTGGCTCTGCAACCACTGTGTCATTTCATCTGTTTGAAACAATTGAACAAAGGAACAGTGGATCGCAGCATTGAGTACATCTTAACTTAATTACTAAAAAAAAGCTCTGTTGAATATGTGCTGAAACACGAACTTTAGCAAGTACTTATTAACAAATAAGCTAACTAAAACAACAAGCTTTTTCTAAAAATCAACCAGTTAAAACAACACCCAATAAAATTACATAAGATAAAGATATTTTCAATACCATTGAATAACCATTCGCGACAATTTCACTTATTTGCTTATAGAGTCCCGTTATTTGCCTCTACTAACTAGAATTTAGTTAGTATTTTTACTGCCTTTTGTGCGCAGAGGGTCGCTAGATGGTAGTATTCGATTCCCCATTTCAATAGGTTACTACATTGGATATTCAGCAAGGCTTTGTACTCACAAGACAAGCAAGAGATTTTTCAGGGCGCACACAAATCGACTTGTGGTTAAGCACCCCTCAAGGCCCTACTCTGCTGACGATTCAAAATGAAAAACCGGTATTTTTTGTCGCTCAATCTGACGTTGAGGCATGTCAGGCAATCGCAGCGAAAGAGTCGATCGATTGCCAATTTAAGCCTCTAGAATTAGCCACATTCGAGCAAACACCTCTCGCCGCGTGTTACACCTCACTGTCGAGAAGCAGCTTTGGTTTAGCGCAAGCCTTTCACAACGAAGAAATCCAAACCTTTGAAAGCGATATTCGACTCGCCGATCGATTCTTGATGGAACGTTTTATCAAGGGAAGTATTGAGTTCACCGGATCTGCTGTGCAAAAAAATCAGCATCGTCGAGTCTCAAACGCAAAATGCCGAGCAGGTTATTACTTACCCAGTCTATCTGTGGTCTCGCTTGATATTGAGTGTTCGGAAAAAGGCGTGCTTTATTCAATTGGCCTAGACAGCCCGATGGACAGCCGAGTAATCATGGTCGGCGAAGCACAACAAGCTGAAACCAATATCCAATGGGTTGCCAACGAGAAAGCGCTACTTGAAGCCATGATAGCTTGGTTCTCTGAATTTGATCCTGACATCATCATTGGCTGGAATGTTATCGACTTCGATTTTAGGCTGCTGCACAAACGTTCAGAATGGAACGAAGTGAAGCTCAACATCGGCAGAGACAACCAACCGAGCTTTTTCCGCAGTTCTGCTCAAAATCAGCAAGGTTTTATCACGATTCCGGGGCGCGTTGTCTTGGATGGTATTGATATGCTCAAGACAGCGACCTACCACTTCCGTTCTTGGTCTCTTGAGTCGGTATCGCAAGAGCTGCTTGGGGAAGGCAAAGACATCCATAACGTTCATGACCGTATGGATGAGATAAACCGAATGTTTAAGTTCGATAAACCCTCACTCGCTAAGTACAACCTTCAAGACTGCGTACTGGTAAACAGCATCTTCGAGCACACTCACCTACTCGACTTCGCGATTGAGCGCTCTCGATTAACCGGTGTTGAGCTGGATCGCGTTGGTGGCTCTGTTGCGGCCTTTACTAACTTATATCTGCCTCAAATCCACAGAGCGGGTTATGTCGCACCGAACTTAGAGCCAGAGAATTGGATTGCGAGCCCCGGCGGTTATGTGATGGATTCAATTCCCAATCTGTACGACTCGGTTTTGGTACTCGATTTTAAGAGCCTGTATCCATCGATCATTCGCTCGTTTCTGATTGACCCTATGGGACTAATTGAAGGGTTGAAGCTTGAACTAGGCCCAGCAGAAAACCAAGCCGTTGATGGCTTTCGAGGTGGGCAATTCCACCGCTCTAAACACTTCTTGCCCGAGATGATCGAAAACCTTTGGGCTGCACGTGATGTGGCGAAGAAGAACAACGAGAAAGCGTTCTCTCAGGCGATTAAGATCATCATGAACTCATTCTATGGTGTGTTAGGTTCGTCTGGTTGTCGTTTCTTCGATACCCGGTTAGCGTCTTCAATTACCATGCGTGGACATGAGATCATGAAGCAAACCAAGGTTCTGATCGAAGACAAAGGCTATCAAGTGATTTACGGCGATACCGATTCAACCTTCGTGTCTCTGAACGGCAGTTATGATCAGCAAAAAGCAGACGAGATCGGGAACACACTGGTCGCTTACATCAACGATTGGTGGACGAATCACTTAAAAGAGACCCACAACCTAACCTCAATACTCGAATTGGAATACGAGACTCACTATCGCAAGTTTCTAATGCCGACCATTAGAGGTTCAGAAACCGGCTCGAAGAAACGTTATGCCGGATTAATCACTCAAGGCGATAAAGAAAAGATCATATTTAAAGGGCTTGAGAGTGCACGCACCGATTGGACACCTCTCGCACAGCAATTCCAACAAACCTTGTATGAGATGGTGTTTCACGATCAAGATCCAACCGACTACGTCAGACAGTTTGTTGATGAAACCTCTGCTGGCAAACATGATGATTTATTGGTGTATCAAAAGCGCTTACGCCGCAAATTACATGAATACCAAAAGAACATTCCGCCGCAGGTTCGCGCAGCTCGTATGGCCGATGAGATCAATGCTCAGCTTGGTCGCCCTCTTCAATACCAAAATAAAGGACGCATTGAGTATTTGATTACTCTGAGTGGCCCTGAGCCCAAGGAGTATTTAAAGAGTGGTATCGATTATCAGCACTATATCGACAAGCAGATTAAACCGGTCGCAGAGGCAATACTGCCCTTCATCGGTTTAGACTTTGAAAGAGTTAGTGGGCAGCAGTTGGGTTTGTTCTAGCACTATATTCAATATGCTCTTAAAACGAAAAAAGCAGAGATATGTTCTTCAGCACACTCTGCTTTTTAGTATCAATGGATCGGTTATAAATCTCTATCCGATTCTGAACTCGGTTTTCTGATACTGCTTAATCAACCACTCACCAAAGCCATCAAGAATACCGATCACCGAACGTTTAGGGATTGGTCGACCAGAAAGTAAAATGCCCAACCTTTGGATTTCGACTTCTCGATCTGGGTGATACTTCAAGAACTGTTGGCCACATTCAACAGGATCATCGTACCAATATTTATCGCGGTACATCACCAGTGAGTAACTCGCCCGTAGAAGCTTCTTGGCAATAATCACCTGCGCAGCGACTTGTTGTTCTGGCGTTGTCGCTCGTGCGATCTTGTTGCGATACACCGCCAACCAGTTTTCCGCATCCATATTCCAGTGCTTAGCGATTTCCCAACTTGTTTCAAAATCACCATAGCAGTCTGATAAGTCTTCACCATGCACACACACGGCTAAATGCTTGAGCATAAAACCCCAAGTGAAGATATTGTCGAAATCGACTATCTCACTCACTAAGGTAGTTTTTATCGCCACTTGAGTTACCTGCGGGAAGCTCTTTTGGAAACGCCATTTGATGGTGTTCAACAAAGTGGTTCGTTGGTCAGGAAACGGTCGATGGGTCACCACAACCACATCTAGATTGGAGCGACCGAAGACGGCTTGCTTACGAGCCACACTGCCATAAATATAAATACTGTGCAGATTAGATCCTAACCCACCTTTTAGAAAGGCAATCAGATCGTTAACCACAGGTTGAAATTCAGGTTGAAAAGGCTGTGTTGGGTCAATAACGGGTAGCTGCATAGGTCGTTTCGGTAAATAAAATAATGATTTAACTATAACTCTATGATCGCCTAGGTGACTTTATGATTCAAGCTATTCCTATTTATAGCATCTCCGAGATATAATCAGCGGATAGACCCACTAAGGACAAACACAAAATGCCTAGAGCAAGTGAAATTAAAAAAGGTTTTGCTATCACAGTAGAAAGCAAAACAGTGATCGTTAAAGATATCGAAGTAACAACACCAGGCGGCCGTGGCGGCCAAAAGATTTACCGCTTCCGTGGTAACGATGTAGCAACTGGCGTTAAAACTGAAGTTCGCCACAAGGCTGACGAAATTGTTGAAACTATTGACGTAACTAAGCGTGCAGTAATGTTCTCTTACGTTGATGGCAACGAGTACATCTTCATGGACAACGAAGATTACACACAATTCATCTTCAACGGTGAGACTATCGAAGACGAACTACTGTTCATCAACGAAGAAACTCAAGGCATGTACGCGATCCTTATCGACGGCAACGCTGCAACGCTTGAGCTACCAACATCTGTTGAACTAGTTATCGAAGAGACTGATCCTTCAATCAAAGGTGCATCAGCGTCTGCTCGTACTAAGCCTGCTCGTCTTTCTACAGGTCTTACTATTCAAGTACCTGAATACATCGCGACTGGCGACAAAGTAGTAGTAAACACTGCTGAACGTAAATACATGAACCGCGCAAGCTAAGATACTTATTATGACCGAAGCTAACGACCTAATGTCTTATGACGACGCAATTGACACTGCATACGACATCTTCCTAGAGATGGCACCTGACAACCTAGAGCCTGCAGACGTGATTCTTTTCACTGCTCAGTTTGAAGATCGTGGCGCAGCAGAGCTTGTTGAAACTGGCGATGATTGGGTTGAACATGTTGGCTTTGAAGTCGACAAAGAGATCTACGCTGAAGTGCGCATTGGTCTTGTGAATGAAGCTGATGACGTTCTAGACGACGTATTTGCTCGCATGTTAATCAGCCGTGACCCAGAACATAAGTTCTGTCACATGCTGTGGAAACGTGACTAATACCGCTGTTGACGCTCATCAGCATGAGTAAACAAGTATTCATGTAAGCGAGTTAAAAGTTAGCCGAGCCGATTGCTCGGCTATTTTTATCACGCCATTTCTCATCATGATTACTCACTTTCATCATCAACGTTAGATTCACTGATTATGACCAAAGCAAAAACAGACACACAATCAAAAGGCTATGCCTGCATTGGCCTAGTTAACCCAAAGACGCCTGAAAACGTAGGCTCTGTAATGCGAGCTGCTGGCTGCTACGGCGCCAACTCTGTGTTTTACACTGGCACACGCTACGACCATGCGCGAAAATTCCATACCGATACCAAAGAAAAGCACTTAGCCCTGCCTTTGATTGGTGTTGAAGAGCTGAAAGATATTATTCCAGTAGGCTGCGTGCCGGTTGCTGTTGATCTGATTGAAGGTGCTAAGCCTCTACCTGATTACAAGCACCCACCACGTGCGTTTTACATTTTTGGCCCAGAAGATGGCACGCTAAAGAAAGAAATCACAGATTTCTGTCGTGAGACGATTTACGTTCCGACCAACGGCTGTATGAATCTAGCGGCATCAGTGAATGTAGTGCTTTACGACCGATTAGCGAAAGGCGATAACTTCTCGAATCATAAGTAAATAGAACGAGATACGAGATGCGAAAAGATTTATAGATACGTGTAAACGAGATAAGAGATGCGAAGAGCATGCTTACTGCCGATTATGGCAGTATGTTTTCGATACTCGATTACTCGCATCCCGCATCTGCTATTTCTCCAGACGTAAAAAAACCTGCTCAATGAGCAGGTTTTTTAGTATTCAGTGCTTTCAGCTAATGAAGCTTTACGCGTAAGAAATTACGTAATTACTGACGTGTTCTTGGCTTAGCTGGTTTAGCCGGACGACCGTTGTTCAGTTTAGGCTTACTTTTGTTAGCCTGAGGTTTGCCTTTGTTTGCAGCTGGAGCGCTACGACCTGAATCAGGTGTTGTAGTACCGCGAGTTGCAGGCTTCTTACGCTTAGTTTGGTTGCTACGGCCTTTTGGTGCGTTTGCACGCTCTTCGTGACGTTTAACAGCACGACGAATTTTTTGGCTACGAGAACGCTCACGCTTACGAGAAGTGTTTGAAGGATCAAGATCCAACAGTGTCTCTTTCTCAGGCTTAAGCTCAACAAGCTCACGCAAGTAGTTAACTTCTTGAAGATCTAGCTCTTTCCAACCGCCACGAGGCAGTTTCTTATCAAGGTAGATATCACCGTAACGTACACGTTTCAGGCGGCTTACTGTTGTTTCTTGTGATTCCCAAAGACGACGAACTTCACGGTTACGACCTTCGTTAATCGCTACATAGAAAGTATGGTTCATACCTTCACCACCAGCGTAAACCACATCTTCAAAACGAGCCATGCCGTCTTCTAGTTGTACGCCACGAGTAACGTTTTTAACTTTCTGCTCAGTCACTTCACCGAATACACGTACTAGGTACTCACGTTCAACCTGACGGCTTGGGTGCATTAGACGGTTTGCAAGCTCACCATCAGTAGTGAAAAGCAAAAGGCCTGATGTGTTTGCATCAAGACGACCAACTGAAATCCAACGAGAACCACGGATCTTAGGTAGACGATCGAAAACAGTACGGCGGCCTTCAGGATCGTGACGAGTACAAAGCTCACCTTCAGGTTTGTAGTAAGCAAGTACACGACAAACCACTTCTTCAGAAGCCTTGCCTGAAACAGTATGGCCATCGATACGGATCACTGAGTTCTCGTCTTCAAGACGCTCGCCCAGTTTCGCAACTTGACCGTTAACACTTACACGACCAGATTTGATTAAACCTTCTAGTTCACGACGAGAACCGTGACCAGCTCGCGCTAAAACCTTCTGTAATTTTTCGCTCATTTACTCTTTTCTACCTAATTGTCGTCTTCACAGACGTCGAATGAATTTTTCGCGACCAAATCGCGGTCGCGTATTATCGCAAATAACCTGCCAAAAAGCACTTGTTATTTACTGTGGCAGGTTTGCTGTATCGTTACAGACTGTTAATCAGTAAAGCGATTATTCAAACGGCGCAGGATCGCCAGCACCACGACGTAGAACCACGGCATCATCGTCACTGAAGTCAATAACCGTCGTCGGTTGCTCACCTAAGTAACCGCCATTCAAAATGACATCAACCGCATGTTCTAGGCTGTCACGAATTTCTTCTGGATCCGACTCCGTAGTCTCGTTACCCGGCAGAATCAGAGACGTCGACATTAATGGTTCACCCATCGCTTCCAAAAGGTCGAGTGCAATCTTGTTGTCTGGGACACGAATACCAATCGTTTTACGCTTGGCGTTCATCAAACGCTTTGGCACTTCTTTGGTTGCTTTAAAGATAAACGTGTAAGCACCTGGCGTGTGTGCTTTCAGCAGACGGAAAGCCACGTTATCAACGCGTGCATACAGTGATAACTCAGAAAGATCACGGCATAACAAGGTGAAATTGTGCTTGTCATCGATGCGACGAATTTTACAGATACGTTCAAGTGCTTGTTTGTTTTCAAGCTGACAGCCCAGCGCATAACCGGAATCTGTTGGATAAACCACAACGCCGCCATTGCGAATAATCGCAACCGCTTGAGTAATTAAGCGTGCTTGTGGGTTATCTGGGTGTACATAAAAAAACTGGCTCATTGTTGATCCTCGTTATCGAATCTCTCGACTCTATCATCAGAAGGAGCTGGCTCACCTAAAGACTATTCAGATGGTGAAACCGTTTGAAACTCCCAATCTTTCCATACTTCTTCGACCCCAGAAGGTAGCCAGAGATTGCGTCCAAGTTCCATCCACGGAGATGGGTAATGGAAATCACTGCCTTGGGAGGCTAATAGTTTGTATTGTATAGCATAATCCGCGAGTGTGCGTCTTTCTTGTTGCGCTTGCTGAGGTTGAGCTACTTCCATCGCATCCCCTTTCGCTTCAACAAATGCCGCTAGCAGGCGCTTAACCCACTTGGCTGTAAGTCCATATCGCCCAGGGTGAGCGAGTACGGCTTGTCCACCAGCAGCATGAATAGCCGTGACAGCATCACTCATTGAACACCAAGTTGGCGGCACATAACCTGGGTTATTACGAGTAAGAAACTTTTTAAACACCTGCTGCATAGTTTTCGCATAGCCATTGTCGACTAGCCACTTAGCAAAGTGAGCGCGAGTGATTGGTGCATCACCCGCAATCAATTTAACTTCTTCTAACACCCCTTCACGAGTCGCTTTCTCAAGACGGTGAGCGATCATCTCAGCACGCCCAATACGGTGTTGCTTCTGTTGTTCAATGAGCGCTTTGAGTTCTGGTGACTCAGGATCAACGTTTAACCCAACAATATGGATATCTTTGTTTTGCCAAACAGTCGAAATCTCAATGCCGTTTATCAACTGAATAGGAAGGTTGTTATCCGCAATGTAGCTGCGTGCTTCAGCAAGCCCATCAGTCGTGTCATGATCTGTAATCGCTAGCGCTTCGATGTTAAAGCCAAGCGCTCGGTCAATTAGCTCAGGTGGAGTAAGTCGGCCATCTGAGGCTGTTGTATGACTATGTAGATCAATTCTCATATATTCTTTTTCATTGTTTTCAATTTTTATCGTTATATTTGTGTCAACACACTTGACCCGCAAGCAGAAAACTAGTTAACTAGTACACAAATACGAAGTATCACATTTGATAGGTTCACCATGTTACAAGAATTTAACCAAAACCATAAAGATAAAGTTTTAGAACTTTCTTCAGTAGAAGCAAGTTCAGAGCTTAATTCGTGGCGCACTTGGACAAGTTCTTGGTGGGCTAACGTGTACTTCTAATTAAACAGTTTGTTTATAAAAAAGTTATCACTAAGCCCGCTTTAATAGCGGGCTTTTTAATTTGTCGAACATCTCACATTCAACTGACTAACAAATCATCGAATTGACCATATTCTAGATTGGGTGAAAGGTATCTTTATGCGACTATGTACGGCAGGAAATTTAAAGAATCATAAAGGAGGTCTTGTGAACAAGGCCATTGAAATCAAAAAGCTGGGAACCATTGAGGTCATCAATTCCTCAGTTCCTTACTCGCAAGATCCAACCAGCGTTTTTCATACTTTGTGTGAAAACAAAACTGATAGTCTTTTGTTGGAATCTGCCGAGATTGAATCTAAACAGAACCTGACAAGCCTACTCCTTATCGACTCTGCTGTTCGCATCGTATGTCGCGGACATGAAGTAACCTTTCAAGCATTGACTGAAAACGGTCAAGCGCTTATCGAACATCTCACTCAAAACGTGAAAGCAGAAATTAAATCTGACCTTACTGATAACGTTTTGACGCTGACTTTTATCGAACCAAGCAACGAATTAGACGAAGACTCACGTTTAAGAGAAGCCTCTTCATTCGATGCACTGCGTTTGGTTCAGCACAGCTTTGAGCAAGACGCGGATAACAAACACGCATTATTCATGGCGGGCTTATTCGCTTACGACATCGTGGCAAACTTTGAGCCACTAGGTGATGCTGAAGCAACCAACAATTGTCCTGACTTTGTATTCTACGTAGCTGAAACACTATTGCGTTTCGATCACCAAGAGAACGAAGGCCTACTTCACGCGAGCTTATTTGCTCAAGATGACAACATCAAAGCGCAATTAACTGACCGTCTAGCCGACATTCAAACTCAGTGTCAGTCCCTGAAAGCCATCACTGAAGTAACGCCGTTAGACAACGTTGAAGCTGTACCTAGCGTTTCAGATGAAGACTTCTGCCAAACGGTTCGTGATTTAAAAGAGTACGTAGTTAAAGGCGATGTATTCCAAGTGGTACCTTCACGCCGCTTCACTCTACCTTGCCCTGCCCCACTGGCGGCTTATAAAGAACTCAAACAAAGCAACCCAAGCCCTTACATGTTCTACATGCAAGACGAGCTGTTTACTCTGTTCGGTGCATCTCCAGAAAGCGCGCTGAAATACGAGACAGAAACCAACCAAATCGAGATCTACCCGATTGCTGGTACTCGTCGTCGTGGTAAGCGCCCTGACGGTCAAATCGATTTCGACCTAGACAGCCGTATCGAGCTTGAACTGCGTACCGACAAGAAAGAAAACGCCGAGCACATGATGCTAGTTGACCTAGCGCGTAACGATGTGGCACGTATTGCCGAAGCTGGCACTCGCCACGTAGCAGACTTACTGAAAGTAGACCGCTACAGCCATGTAATGCACTTGGTTTCTCGTGTTGTTGGTCAGCTCCGTGAAGACTTAGATGCTCTGCACGCTTACCAAGCTTGTATGAACATGGGCACGCTAACGGGCGCACCAAAAATCCGCGCAATGCAGCTTATTCGAGACGTAGAAAAAACGCGTCGTGGTAGCTACGGTGGTGCAGTCGGTTATCTAACTGGTGAAGGGACTCTAGATACTTGTATCGTAATTCGCTCTGCTTACGTTGAAGATGGCGTGGCACAAGTACAAGCAGGCGCTGGGGTCGTATTTGACTCAGACCCACAAGCAGAAGCCGATGAAACTCGCGGCAAGGCACAAGCGGTTATCTCAGCGATTCAAGCTGCACACACTAAAAGCGCTGCAGTAAATCAGAACACATCAAACAAGAAGGAGTCGTAATCATGGCTGATATTGTATTCATCGATAACTTCGACTCATTCACTTACAACCTTGTAGACCAGTTTCGTTCATTAGGTCACAGCGTAAAGATTTACCGTAACAACATTCCGGCAAAGGTTGTTGAAGCGGCGATCAACGAACTAGACAACCCTGTTGCACTGCTTTCACCAGGCCCTGGCGCTCCAGCAGATGCGGGCTGTATGCCAGAGCTGATTCAGCTTCTAAAAGGTAAAGTGCCAATGATTGGTATTTGCTTAGGCCACCAAGCGATTGTTGAAGCCTATGGCGGCACCGTTGCAGGCGCTGGCGAAATCATTCATGGTAAGGTGTCGATGATGGAACACCAAAACCATGCGACTTACCAAGGCTTACCTTCGCCATTGGCTATCGCTCGCTACCACTCTTTAGTGGCAACGCATGTATCTGATAGCCTAACGGTGACCGCTGAAGTAGATGATTTGGTGATGTCTGTGGTTCAAGAACAAGACAAGGTGTGTGGATTCCAATTCCACCCTGAATCAATTATGACGACCTACGGTGCAACGCTTCTAGCAAACGCTATCGAATGGGCTCTTGAGAAACCTCTTCGCCTTGAAAAGACTGGAAAATAGGAAACGATCATGGAACAGATTAATAAACTTTACGAACAGCAGTCTCTTACTCAAGAAGAAAGCCAACAGTTATTTGATGTGATCATCAAGGGTGAACTAGACCCAATCTTGATGGCTTCTGCGCTAACTGCACTGAAAATCAAAGGCGAAACGCCCGATGAAATTGCAGGCGCAGCAAAAGCACTACTTGCGAATGCAAACCCGTTCCCGCGCCCTGATTATGATTTCGCAGACATCGTAGGTACAGGTGGCGACGGTCACAACACCATCAATATCTCGACGACTTCTGCATTTGTTGCCGCAGCGTGTGGCTTAAAAGTCGCGAAGCACGGTAACCGCAGCGTATCGAGCAAATCAGGCTCTTCTGACTTACTGGATTCGTTCGGTATCAACCTAGCGATGACAGCTGAAGACACACGTACGGCTGTTGATGAACTTGGCGTAGCATTCCTATTTGCTCCGCAATATCACGTCGGTGTACGTCACGCGATGCCTGTTCGTCAGACGATGAAAACGCGCACTATCTTCAACATCCTTGGTCCACTGATTAACCCTGCTCGCCCTAATATCGAGTTAATGGGTGTTTACAGCAAAGAGCTCGTCCGCCCTATCGCGGAAACCATGCTGAAAATGGGTATGAAGCGTGCTGCCGTTGTGCATGGTAGTGGCCTTGATGAAGTGGCTATTCATGGCGAGACAATCGTTGCTGAAATTAAAGATGGCAAAATTCACGAGTACACAGTGACACCGGCAGACTTTGGCCTGAACACTCACCCTCTTGAAGCAATCAAGGGCGGCGAGCCAGAAGAGAACAAAGCCATCACAACCGATATCCTGACGGGTAAAGGCACTGATGCTCAAGTTGGCGCAGTGGCAGTCAACGTTGCTCTACTGATGCGTCTGTTTGGTCACGAAGACCTAAAAGCCAACGCACAGCAAGCAATTGACGCGATGAACTCTGGCAAAGCATACGAGCTTGTACAAAAGCTTGCTGCACACGCCTAACGAACGACGAATCGAGACAAAGAACATGACACAGACTACCGATAAACTGTCGACCCACGTTTCAGTCAAAGAAGCTGAAATGGCGGAAGTATTAGCAAAAATCGTTCGTGATAAATACCAATGGGTTGAAGCGCGTAAGCAGACTCAACCATTAGACGAGTTTAAAGCGTCACTAACTGCAACAGACCGCAGCTTTTATGACGCTCTGAGCGGAGAACAAACGGTTTTCATCACTGAATGTAAAAAGGCCTCTCCGTCAAAAGGTTTAATCCGTGACGAGTTTGACCTCGACTACATTGCTTCTGTTTACAACAACCACGCAAACGCGATTTCTGTGCTGACAGACGAGAAGTACTTCCAAGGTGACTTTGAGTTTTTACCTAAAGTTCGCAGCATTGCTAAGCAGCCTATCCTGTGTAAAGACTTCATGGTTGATACCTACCAAGTGTATCTAGCTCGTCATTACTCAGCTGATGCTATCTTGTTAATGCTATCGGTATTAGATGACGAAGAGTACAAAGCGCTGGCGGAAGTCGCTCACTCACTCAACATGGGTGTATTGACCGAAGTCAGCAACGAAGAAGAGCTTCACCGTGCAGTCGCTCTAAACGCTAAGGTGATCGGCATTAACAACCGTAATCTTCGTGACCTTTCGACTGATTTGAACCGTACTAAAGAGTTGGCGCCGCTGATTCGCGAACTGGCTCCAAACGCAGTTGTGATTTCAGAGTCTGGCATCTACACACATCAACAAGTTCGTGACCTTTCAACGTTTGCAGATGGCTTCCTAATCGGTAGCTCTCTAATGGCAGAGAAGAACCTCGAGCTTGCGGTACGCAAAGTAACACTGGGTGAAAACAAGGTGTGTGGTTTAACTCACTCTGACGATGCAGCAAAGGCTTATCAAGCTGGTGCGGTATTCGGTGGTCTGATATTCGTTGAAGCATCTAAGCGTCATGTGGATATCGAAGCGGCTCGTTTGACTATGAGCGGCGCACCTTTGAACTACGTGGGTGTGTTCCAAAACCACAGCGTTACTGACGTTGCGAAAACGGTTTCTGAGCTAGGCCTGTTCGCTGTGCAATTGCACGGTGATGAGTCTCAAGCGTTTGTCGATGAGCTAAAACAGTCACTACCTGAAAGCGTTGAGATTTGGAAAGCTTACGGTGTTGCTTCTGGTGCTGCTTCCGGTGCTAAAAGCTCGCTACCAGAATTACTGGAAAGCAACGTGACTCGTCACCTGCTAGATACTAAAGTGGGTTCTCAAACTGGTGGCACAGGCCAAGTGTTCGATTGGAACCTAATCAACAACCAAAGCGCAATCATGTTGGCGGGTGGTCTAACCCCAGAAAATGCTAACCAAGCGGCTAAGTTGGGTTGCTTAGGATTAGACCTAAACTCTGGTGTTGAATCTGCTCCAGGCAAAAAAGACGCAGACAAACTGCAACGTGCTTTTGCTGCGATTCGTAATTACTAGTCCAAGCTCGGCGCTAGAAATTAGAAAGCAGAAACTAAAAACATATTTGTGAGCTTTGCCTTTTGCGAAGCTCAAACAAGATTAAATGACTTGGTGTGAATACACATCAGTAGAATTGAAGGAATAACACAATGGCTAAACTCGATGCCTACTTTGGTGAATACGGTGGTCAATACGTACCGCAGATCCTAGTGCCAGCACTAGACCAACTTGAACAAGCATTTATCGATGCACAAGCCGATCCTGAGTTCCGCAGCGAATTCATGACGCTTCTTCAAGAGTACGCTGGTCGTCCAACGGCACTAACGCTAGCACGCAACCTAACAAAAGGTACAAAAACAAAACTGTACCTAAAGCGTGAAGATCTACTTCACGGCGGTGCTCACAAGACAAACCAAGTTCTTGGTCAAGCATTGCTAGCAAAACGTATGGGTAAGCAGGAAATCATCGCTGAAACTGGCGCAGGCCAACACGGTGTGGCAACGGCTCTAGCGTGTGCTCTACTAGGTCTTAAGTGTCGTGTTTACATGGGTGCAAAAGACGTTGAACGTCAAAGCCCGAACGTGTTCCGTATGAAGCTGATGGGCGCAGAGGTTATCCCTGTTCATTCTGGCTCTTCAACGCTAAAAGATGCGTGTAACGAAGCACTACGTGACTGGTCTGCAACTTATGAAGACGCGCATTACCTATTGGGTACTGCAGCGGGTCCTCACCCATTCCCAACGATTGTTCGTGATTTCCAACGCATGATTGGTGAAGAAACGAAGAACCAAATTCTAGCTCGTGAAGGTCGCCTTCCTGATGCGGTTATCGCTTGTGTCGGCGGTGGTTCGAACGCTATCGGTATGTTTGCGGATTTCATTGAAGAAGAAACTGTTCGCCTAATCGGTGTAGAGCCGGCTGGTAAAGGTATTGATACCGACCAACACGGCGCGCCGCTTAAGCACGGTAAAACCGGTATCTTCTTCGGCATGAAAGCGCCACTGATGCAAGATGAGAACGGCCAAGTAGAAGAGTCTTACTCTGTATCTGCGGGTCTAGACTTCCCATCAGTTGGTCCTCAACACGCGCACCTAAATGCTATTGGCCGTGCTGAATACGACAACGTGACCGACGACGAAGCGCTAGAAGCGTTCCAATTGATTGCACGTAAAGAAGGTATTATCGCAGCGCTAGAGTCATCTCATGCTTTGGCTCATGCTGTTAAAATGGCTCACGATGACCCAGAGAAAGAACAGCTATTAGTGGTTAATCTATCTGGTCGTGGTGATAAAGACATCTTCTCTGTACACGACATTCTTAAAGAGAAAGGAGCATTATAATGGATCGCTATCAATCACTCTTCACTCGCTTAGCTGAAAAGAATCAGGGCGCATTTGTACCATTCGTAACGGTTGGCGATCCTAACCCTCAGCAGTCTCTTAAGATCATGGAAACACTCGTTGAAGCGGGTGCTGATGCACTTGAACTTGGTATTCCATTCTCAGATCCGCTTGCAGATGGCCCGACAATCCAAGGTGCAAACATTCGTGCGTTAGATTCTAAAGTCACGCCAGATGTGTGTTTTGATCTTATTGGTCAAATTCGTGCTAAATACCCAGAGCTACCAATCGGCCTACTGATGTACGCAAACTTGGTGTACGCACGTGGTATCGAGAACTTCTACGAGCGTTGTGCTAATGCAGGTATCGATTCAGTATTGATTGCTGATGTACCAACCAACGAGAGTGGCGAGTTTGTTGCTGCAGCTAAGAAGTTTGGTATTCACCCAATCTTTATTGCTCCACCAACAGCAAGTGATGAGACGCTTCAATCGGTTTCTGAGCTAGGTGGTGGTTACACTTACCTACTTTCTCGTGCTGGCGTAACGGGTGCAGAAACCAAAGCAAACATGCCTGTGACAGCCCTACTTGACCGTTTGAACAAGTTTGATGCGCCACCAGCACTGCTTGGTTTCGGTATCTCTGCTCCTGAGCAAGTAAAAGAAGCCATCGAAGCTGGCGCTGCTGGTGCTATCTCTGGCTCTGCGGTTGTGAAAATCATTGAAAACAACGTTGAACAACCAGAAGCAATGCTTAAAGCACTTGCTGAGTTTGTTACGCCAATGAAAGCGGCAACGCAAAAATAATAAATAGGCTCCCACTAGTGCGATAATTTGCGCTGTGGGAGTTTTTCTCCGAGAACACGTCCAAACCCTCTCAATTGTTAAATTTCTGATAAAAACAACACCTCATACAAACCTGTAGCACACCTATAATACCCCACCAAAACATCACCACCATTTATAAAAATAATGACAAACCAAAAAGCAAACGTTTGCTTTAGTATGAAAAATCATCAAATGACATTTGATTACTGCTTTTTGGTGTTCTTTCATCTCTGCTCATATTGATAAATGTAAAAGATACGTGTAAAACTTCTCGCGAAATATTAATCCAATGGTACATCGTACATTGGTGAGTAGTTCTGGGATTTTTATATTTAGTAGCACAGAGGTTATGGAAGTGTTAAAAGAAAAGAGTTTACTAAGCAACATCGGCGTTCAAGTCGTTATTGCAATGATCATCGGTACCGCTGTCGGTGCAATGATGGGTGACAGCGCAACAATGTTCGCTCCACTGGGCGCAATCTTCATCAATTTAATCAAGATGCTGGTTATTCCTCTAGTCGCAGTTGCCCTAATTTCAGGTGCTGCAGGTCTAGGTAATAGCTCATCAGCAGGTAAAGTTGGTGTGGTTACACTGGGTTACTTTGCACTAACGTCTGCACTTGCTGTAGCACTAGCGCTTGTAATGGGTGAAGTATTCGAACCGGGTCGTGGTATCGATGTTTCTGGCGTTGAAGGTATGTTCTCTTCTGAATACGCTGCGAAAGGCGAACTTCCAACGTTCTGGGCAACCATCACGGGCATGATCCCTACCAACGTTTTCCAATCACTGAACGAAGCTAACATTCTGCAAATTCTCGTTTTCTGCTTATTCTTCGGTATTGCGATTTCTAAACAAGCGAAAGAAAAACGCGACCCAATCATCAATGGCGTAAACGCGATTGTTGACGCTATGGTTTGGATGATCAACAAGGTTATGATCATTGCACCACTTGGCGTATTTGGCCTAATGGCAGAAGCAGTCGGTACATTCGGTTTTGGCGCACTTATGGTCGTGTTCAAGCTGTTCATTGTCTACATTGCTGCGATTCTTATCTTCGGCTTTGTTGCTTACCCGCTAATGATTCAAATCTTCACTAAGACTTCTGCGAAGAAGTTCCTAGTGGCGATGAAGAAGCCTCAAGCGGTTGCACTATCAACAGCATCTTCAATGGCGACACTGCCAGTAACAATGGAAACGGTAGAGAAAGAACTTGGCGTTCGTAACTCTACGGCTTCATTCGTTCTGCCTCTTGGTGCGACGATCAACATGTCTGGTAACGCAATTTACTACGGCCTAGTTGCTATCTTCTTCGCACAGCTGTTCAACATCGACCTTTCTATGGGTGCTTACGTTGCTATCATCGTAACGTCTACCCTAGGTGCAGTTGGTCAAGCAGGTGTTCCTGGTCCTTCTTTCCTAGTGGTTGCAGTTCTTCTAGCGGCTGGTATCCCTATCGAAGGTCTACCTCTGTTGTTCGCTCTAGACCGTATCTTCGACATGATCCGTACTGCTCTAAACATCACTGGTGATGCAGCATGTGCAGTCATCGTTGATTCTCTAATCGAAGACGAAGCGAAAGAAGCTGAGCTACAAAAACAGCAAGCGTAATATTAAGCTTCAGTTTGATTGATAAATAAAACCGCCTTCATGAGGCGGTTTTTTTATTAGGTAATGATCGATATTGATTCGGTAAATCTTACCCTTGTCAGGCTAATTGATGAGTCCAAACGCACGAGGCAGAGCCAAACTAATTTCAGGAATAAAAGTAATGGCCAACAGTGTGACGATCAATACGGCACAAAACGGCATGATACTTCTTATAACGTTTTCAATCTTAGAGCCACTGACACTACAACCCACAAATAGCGCCGTACCAACGGGTGGCGTTGCAATGCCAATACATAAGTTGAAGATAATCATCATCGCGAAGTGAATTGGATGCATGCCTAAATGCTCAGCAATCGGCATAAAGATAGGGGTAAAGATCAATACGGCTGGCGTAAGGTCCATAAACATACCCACAATCAGTAGAATCAGGTTCATCAGAATAAAGATGATAATTGGATTGTCTGAAATAGAGAGCATCCAATCACTGATCATGGTTGGTAGACCGGTAAACGCCATTGCCCATGACATAATGGTAGAAGCACCAATCAAGAACAGCATAATGCCAGTAACCTGAACCGTTTCTCTACAAATTATCGGAAAGTGTGCCCATTTGAGGGTTCGGTAACAGAGTGACAGTATAAAAGAGTATAGAACCGCTATACATGCCCCTTCTGTTGCAGTGAATATACCACCAATAATACCGCCAATAACAACAACAATAAGCCCTAAGCTTGGTGTTGCTTGCCAAACAATATTCAGCACATCTTTCGTTGTGAAGCCGTCATTCGCACTTGTTTTGTAGCCCTTCTTTTTAGCGATGAAATAGGCGACGACCATACAACTTAAGCCCATTAGAATACCTGGGACATACCCTGCGATAAACAACGCCGCAACGGATGTTCCACCCGATACCACTGAAAATACGATCAGTGAATTACTCGGCGGTATTAATAAGCCTGCCGGGCAAGATGCAACGTTTACTGCTGTTGCTAAGTTTTTATCATAACCATCTTTTTCTAATTCTGGGCCTAAGGTTTTACCAACCGCAGCTGCTGCTGCAACGGCTGATCCTGAAACGGCGCCAAACATCATATTGGCGAAGATGTTCACGTGAAAAAGTGAGCCCGGGATCCAACCAACCAAGAGCTTTGCAAGGTTGATGAGTCGACTCGCGATGCCACCTACATTCATTATATTCCCCGCGAGGATAAAGAAAGGGATGGCTAATAAACTGAAACTATCAATACCGGTAATGATTTTTTGACCCGCAGTAATACTGGCGACTTCAAACGGTAAGATGAAATACATGATGGTTAAAGATGACATGGCAATTGCAATCGCAATCGGCATGCTTATCGCGATCATGAATAAGAATAGGCCTAGCAGCCAAACACCAATGGACAAATCCATAATATAGAGTCCTTTTAAAACTTATTTTTTGTTGGGCTCACAAAAAAGATCAAACGTATTCATGACCAAATAAATGAGGATAATAACGGCTGAAATCGGCAATATTGAATACACCGTCGACATCGGTAATTGCAGTGCTGGAGAGAGTTGTTGTGTGGTTCTTCCCATTAGGGCGATGCCACCTTGAAGCATTGCTAGAAATACAAATGCGCCAGAAATGATATTGATGAGTACATGTAATGCGATATGTGCTTTACCCTTAAGATAACCATCCAATAACGTTATTGCTAAGTGTCCTTTGATACCGAATAAGTAGCTTGCTCCTAATAAGCCAAGCCATACCATCGCATAACGAGCAAGTTCATCAGTCCAGTTACTTGGATCATTCAAAACATAACGACTAAAGACCTGCCAAGTGACAGTAACGACAAGTAACATTAGTGCAAAAGAAGAGACAAAAAGAATCAGCCTATCAAGTAGGTTTCTGAAAGTTGCTAACATGGTGTGATACCTCAAAAAATTTTGCCTTAGCAAAGCCAAGGCAAAATTATATTTTCACTAAGACTGATTAAAGAGCTTCAATTTTTTCAATGAATGGAGCTAGTTTTGGATCTTTTTTCGCCTCATCAATCATAGGTTTAACAGCTGCACGGAAAGGGGCTTTATCAACTTCAACAAACGTGACACCTTCTTTCATTCCTTTCTCTTTGTTCATGTCATCTGTTGCATCCCAGATTTTGATCTGCTCTTCAAGAGACTCAGCAGCAGCTTCTTTTAAGATCTTTTGCTCTTCTGCCGTTAATGAACCCCATTTGTATTCTGAAATGATGATCACGTCAGGTGTCATCATGTGCTGGTCCATAGAGTAAAATTTGGCAACTTCACTGTGTTTCATTTCAACTAAGCTAGAAATATTATTCTCAGCACCATCAATTACACCTTGTTGCAGAGCCGTGTATACCTCATTGAAAGGTACAGGTGTTGCTTTACCACCAAGTAAGTTAACCATTTCCATCATGGTTGGAGAACCAGGAACTCGAACTTTCATACCAGCGAGATCTGCTGGTGAGTTGATGGCTTTCTTAGCGTAGAAGCTACGTGTGCCTGAGTCATAGAATGTAAGACCGATGAAACCTTTACCTTCGCTTGAAAGCAGCATCTCTTGTGCAGCTTCACTTCGCATGAAGGTTCTCATATGTGGAACGTCACGGAATAAGAAAGGCAGTGCATTAACCTTAAACGTTGGTTCAAAAGATTCGGCTAACCCACCATTGATTTTGGCCATATCAATCGCGCCAGTAACAACTTGCTCCGCTTGGTCACGTTCAGAGCCTAATTGACCGTTTGGAAAGATCTTAATCGTAAGTTCACCATTCGATTTTTCTTTAACTTTATCAGCCATGATCACCATGCCTTGGTGAGCTGCGCTTTCTAATGACATTGCATGCCCTAACGTCAAAGTTTTTGCTTGAGCGCCAAATGCCATAAGAATTGAAGCCGCTGCAATCGTCAGTAGGTGTTTTTTCATGTTCTTCTCCAGAATCCATTTTGTAAGAGGTACAGTTTTTATATGCAACGCTATAGCTAAGTTTGAAATCTAACGTTCTATTGCACATCGCTCATAGCAGTAACGTTTCATTACAATATTCTTACCTCTATGAATTTTGTATTACAATACTATATGTACATTTTGTGAACTAAGGTTTATCTATTGGCCTGAGAACCTAATTGATTGTGATACCAATCATATTTGGGACTAATTAGACCATTAAGCAGTCTAACTTCGGATTGTTTGGGAATTTCGATTACTTTCAACTGCTTTTAGAACAATCTCTTAGCAAAAAATTACCGATATATTTATGTTATTTTAAGACATTAAATTCAGTTATGGAGCACGACAAAGAAGGTCTCCTCGTTCTAAAACGCGAGTCGTGAACAGTGCTTTGTGAGGTGATGAAGGCAAGGTTTTCGGCTGAATTTAGGTAACAAGAATAGATAAAGGCAATAGAGAGAAGCTTGAGAGGATGAATTATTTGTAACAAAAATCCGAGAGCCTCACAGCCCTCGGATTTTTGTTTTTGGTGTTCTAATTTTTAGGCGTTAGACGAATTACAAATCAGCGCCATAGATATCAAACGTAAAGTACTTAGCGGCGATCTTGTCGTAAGTACCGTTCGCTCTGATCTCTTCAATCGCGGCATTGAATTGTTTCGCCAGTTTTGAATCCTGCTTTCTTAGTGCTAACGCCGTACCCTCGCCAATGTAGGCTTTGTCGGTTACTGCTTTACCTTTAAATTCAAAGCCCTCACCTTCTTTTTTATCTAAGAAAGCTAATGACAGTTGATCCGAGTTGCCAAAGGTTAGATCTAGACGACCATTTTGCAGATCCAGATAAACTTCATCTTGCCCTGTGTAACGCTTAATGTTGGCAACATTGCCAAACTTGTCGGTTACGTAGCGATCGTGAATCGTACCTTGCTGAACACCTATGGTTTTGCCCGCTAAGCCTGCCTGATCGACGCTGAACTCAGCGCTTTTAGCAGCAACAAATACGGCTGGTGTTTGGTAGTACTTATCAGTAAACAAGATCTTACGCTTACGCTCTTCGGTGATACGCATTGACGCCATGATCACATCTGACTTTCTTGCCAACAAACTTGGAATTAGCGAGTCCCAGCTTTGTGAAACCCAAGTACAATCGAGTTTAGCTTGCTCACACAAAGCATCAGCTATCTCAATATCAAACCCGACAGGCACACCGTCGCTGTTTTTATAGTTGAATGGCGGATACGTAAAGTCCGACGCCAAACGGATTTCTTTCGCCTGTACCGTTGTACCAAGTAAAGCGACCGCACAAGCGAGTCCTAGTATTATCTTTTTCATCATTGCCATCCTAGATATGATCTTTATCGAGTTGAGATTGAGTTTCTTTATGTTGAGCTTGTTGAATGTGTTTGCCTTGTTGACTCTGTTCTAATTCGGTTTGGTAACGTGTTAGTGACGTTATCACTTCTAGCATGCTCTCTTGGCTACCAATACTGATTCGAACACAGTTACGCAAAGCCGGTTCATGGTTTTGGTTCCTTGTCACAATGCCGTCCTTCGCCAAGACACTGAACACTTGATGCCCAGCTTTTTGACGCAGCAAAATGAAGTTTGTCGATGAAGGGTAAACAGACTCGATGAAATCAAACTGCGTTAACTCACAAGCAAACCAGTTACGCAGCTCAACCAGATTCTGCGTCGCATCTTGCATCACTGAGACTCGTTCATCAGACAACGCGTCTAATACAATTTGAGATGAGCAATCTGGCATCGGATAAGGTGGAATCAGCTTCGCGACATACTGCATCACATTTTGACTCGCTAAGATAAAACCACAACGAACTGCAGCCAGTCCAAATGCCTTAGACAAAGTGCGAATCACAACCAAGTGCGGATAACGCTCAATAAGGCTAACGGCTGACGTTTGTGGTTCAAATTCGATATACGCTTCATCGACGACCACTAGAGATTTTCCAGTCGTGCCTTCCAGTACCTGAATCAAATCCAATTTAGGAATCACATTGCCCGTTGGATTGTTTGGTGAGCAAAGAAACACGATATTCGCCAGTTTTGCCTTATTCACAATATCAGCGACGTTCAGGCTAAAGTCTTCCTGCAATGGAGAGTCCAAGGTATTAATCGCCAATGCATCGGCGCAAAACTCATACATTGCATACGTTGGTGAACAAATAAGTATATTGTCACTCGCTGGCTTACAGAATGTTCTGATAAGTAAATCTATCGCTTCATCGGCGCCACGAACGGCAACAGTCGCAGCATCAGTTCCGCAATACGCTTGATAAGCCTTTGCAATATCTTGCGGTAAAAAATCTGGGTATCTATTGTGGCTTGCTTCTCCTTGAAATAGCGAACTTTCCAATTCATTGGCGTTTAGCCAGACTCGTCCATCACCACCAATTCTTCTTGCCGATTGGTAAGGTATTAATTTTTTTACAGCCTGAGGCACTAAACTATCGATAAAAGATGTCAAGAAGCTATCCCTTTCACAAAATCACAATGTCTTCACCACTGCTTTCATATTCAAAAAATGTGACTTATACACATATTGAATCACAAATGATGATTAAGTATTTACATTCAAACAGAACACTATTGATAAATGAATCGAAATAATCACATAATAGCCATGATAAAAAGTCATAGGTAAAGATATGAATCGCACACTTCCTTCAACCAAAACCTTGCTCGCGTTCTTGTCGACGGCAAGACATCTCAACTTTACGCGCGCGGCACATGAGCTCAATGTTACGCAAGGTGCAGTGAGTCGTCAGGTATTGTCGTTTGAAGAAAGTCTTGGCTGTGATCTCTTCTATCGCCATGCTCGAGGATTGTCTTTAACGCCGAAAGGAGAAGAACTGGCTCCCCTGATACAAGGAACGATTCATCAACTGCAATCGGCTCTCAATCAAGTGGCTAGCTCTCCGTCTAAGATCAAACTCAACGCACCGAGCTGTATTACCTCTTGGCTACTA
This sequence comes from Vibrio sp. 10N.286.52.F8, assembly GCF_041468745.1. Classification (NCBI taxonomy): domain Bacteria; kingdom Pseudomonadati; phylum Pseudomonadota; class Gammaproteobacteria; order Vibrionales; family Vibrionaceae; genus Vibrio; species Vibrio sp. 10N.286.52.F8. The sequence continues at coordinate 60,404 of NZ_JBFRJF010000019.1, read as the reverse complement.
CCTAAGTTGATGTCTTTTCAGCAAGCCTATCCTGAAATTGATGTCGAACTGACGTCGACCATCAAGCACGTCTTCGAACCAAGCTTTGATCCGTTTGACGCCGTAATTACCTATGGTAAGAAGCCAAACCAACAATCGATTATCAGCCAATTATTGTTTAACGAGCAGCTAGCGCCCGTTTGCCAAGCACAAAGCATTACACAGAGCCATCTTGTCGACGACGCATCGACCATCATCAAGCCACACAAGCTTGCCCAATACACTTGGCTACACGCCAACAATGAGCAAAGTGATTGGCGACTTTGGTTAGAGCACATAGGCAGCCACGACCTTTCAAGCAAGAACAACCAACAATTCGCAACACTCGATCAAGCTATGAACGCCGCCATTCAAGGGTTTGGCATTGCCATAGGCGACATCACACTGGCCAAGCAAGATATTGATTTAGGTAGATTGGTAAAAGTGAGTGAAGGCAGTGTTTTCTCTGGAAATGGTTACTTCTTGCTGCAACCCAAGAATCGACAAAATACATCCTTATCTACGCTTGTTGATTGGCTCGTCGATTAGCGGCAATCATTGTTGGTAGGCCTCTTTATAAGCGGCAGGAGAGCGTCATAATGAGAATTTTTCCGTTCTCAAAATGAAACTATTTGATGTCTGTTTCGTATTGATTGTCAGAGAATAGAACGTACCTTCCTTTAACTATTTGAAAAGAAGTTCAATTCTATTTAGCCGGGAATTTATTCTGTTCCGTTGGAGAAAATGGCATTCGAGTTGCTTTGTCATAGATAACCCAACCAATATACAGCAGGTTGCACCAGTTTCACTGCAGCTTGTCACGGAGGATAGGCTATGACCTTACAAAGACATACGTATTACGGCTTGATTCACCATGGAATTAAAACCCTATTAATGGACAGAATTGGCCACTTCACAGAGCGTGAATATCACGAGTATCTCGACTTAACGACCGGTAAATCGACATGTTTTGCCATGAGTGAGCAAGAGCTCGAAAACACCTTAGACAGCTTAAAGAGCGAAGGTTACCTTGAAGATATCAAAAAGCTGATACCTCGCTATCAAACCTCGTCAATGCGATAACCTGCTTCAACTCTTTAAACACGATGAGTGGTTAGATTGAATTAATTGGCACCCAATTGTCTCGAGCTATTTTGCATCGAGACAGTTTTCGTTAGACTGTCAGCAACTCAACTAACTGGATAGTCAGTGTCTCATGAAACAAATTCTTGATTTCATTCCTCTCATTATTTTCTTTGCGCTTTATAAGATGTACGACATCTATACCGCGACCGGCGCTTTGATCGTTGCCTCTGCAGTTCAAATTATTTTGACTTATTTCATCTACAAGAAAGTCGAAAAAATGCAGGTCATCACCTTTCTAATGGTTGCCGTATTTGGTGGCATGACCATCTTCTTGCACGACGACAACTTCATTAAATGGAAAGTCACCATCGTTTACGCACTGTTTGCGATTGGCCTGACGGTCAGTCACATCATGGGCAAATCAGCGATTAAAGGTATGTTAGGCAAAGAGATCACACTGCCTGATTCGGTATGGGGCAAGATCAACTGGGCATGGACGCTGTTCTTTACCCTATGTGCCGTTCTCAACGTTTACGTTGCTTTCAGCCTACCGTTGGATGTTTGGGTCAACTTCAAAGTGTTTGGTCTACTCATCGCGACCTTGCTCTTCACCTTGCTCACTGGTGTTTATATCTATAAGCATCTACCAAAAGACCAGCAGAAAGAGTTAACGGATAAAAATACCGACGAGAAATAGCCCTTAGGGATGAGTCCTCATACCCTATTTGATACAATTATTATCAATATGCGATTGGCCAATGATACTCGTGATCATTGGCCGCTGATTATTTGTGTTCGGTGAAGACGTTAAAAATTAGACCACCACGAGTCTCGTAAACACATCTATTTTTATATAAAACAATCAATACCATTAAGAGTACGACAATGACTATTCAATCAACTTTGAACCCGATTGGTTCTTTACTTCTTCGCACATTAGCGATGCCTTCTGATACAAATGCAGCAGGCCAGATTTTCGGTGGTTGGATAATGTCACAGCTTGACCTTGCTGGCGGCATACTGGCAAAAGAGATATCTAACGGCAAGATAGTCACGGTTTCAGTATCGAGTATCGAGTTCAAACAGCCGGTTTCAGTGGGTGATGTTGTGTGTGTTTATGGTGACTGCACTAAGATTGGTCGCAGCTCGATGAATATCGACCTAGAAGTCTGGGTTAAGCCGGTACTTGATCACGGTATCGGCGACCGCTACAAGGTTTGTGGCGCGACATTCAACTACGTTGCTGTAGACGAAAGCGGTAAACCCCGCCCAATTAATAAATAGTACTTTCGACGACCCTATCGCACTTTAAGGTCTTTAGTCGTTTCGATTAAAAATGCTAAAGACCTTCTCACTCTCCCGCACCATTTCACAATTTCTTATCATTAGCCCTTCCAATACCAATTAGTTCGCGTAAATTAGCAAGATAGCGAATTTAAACGCCCCAAATTTAGTGAAGTAAAATAAGGATATCTCAATATGTGGTACGTGATTTTTTCTCAAGACGTCGAAAATTCATTAGAAAAACGCCTAAGTGTTCGCCCACAACATCTAGAACGCCTACAAACACTTCACGATGAAGGCCGACTGTTAACAGCAGGTCCAATGCCAGCGATTGATTCAGATAACCCTGGCGAAGCAGGCTTTACAGGTTCAACTGTGATTGCTGAATTTAACTCTTTGGAAGATGCACAAGCATGGGCAGACGCTGACCCGTACATTGATGCTGGCGTTTACCAAAATGTGATTGTAAAACCATTCAAGAAAGTATTTTAACGTGAAAAAATGGATTATTGGCTCACTGGCTTTAGCTCTGCTTGCAGGCTGTGCTTCAAGTGAGCAAGACGAACAAAGACAGCTAGAGATGATGGCGCAGCACCGAGCTGGCGTTTTATCTGCAGGCCTGCCGATTGAGTATGGCCCACTGTCGGTCATGCGCGTGCTAGCAAAAAACACGGTTATCGAAATCATGATGATCTACAACCAAGATGCAAAAGGTGCTAAGCCTTTAAACCAAGTTGTAGACATGAGTGTGAATAGCTACTGCACCAACTCTGAAGTGAGAGCAAACCTTGATATGGGCTTGGCTTACAACATCAAGATTCGCAACACTCGCGGACAACTGATGGTTGAGAAGTTGATCAGCAAAGAGACGTGTCAGAGCAGCAGCTAGTTTCTAGCTCGAGATTCGAACAAGTATAAAACCAGAAGGCCTCGCATTTGCGAGGCCTTTGTTGTGGTTCATCGTGGATTAGCGGGTCAATCAAAATCCTAGACTGAATTATGCCTCGGCTGATCCCCACTCTTTACGCAGTGCTTTAGTTGCCGAAACTAAGTTAGTCAGCGCCGCTTCTGTCTCTGCCCAATTACGCGTCTTCAGCCCGCAATCAGGGTTTGCCCACAAACGTTCTGCTGGAATTTTCTCTGCCGCTTTCTTAAGTAAATCAACAATCCACTCTTCTGAAGGGATGTTTGGTGAGTGAATGTCGTAAACGCCAGGTCCAATCGCATTCGGGTAGTTGAACTCTTCAAATGCTTTCAGCAGTTCCATGTTCGAGCGAGAAGTCTCAATGGTAATCACATCGGCATCTAGCGCGGCTACTGAATCAATGATCTCGTTGAACTCGCTGTAACACATGTGGGTATGAATCTGAGTTTCTGGTTTAGCACTTGCCGCTGAGATCTTAAAGGCATCGACCGCCCACTCTAGGTATTCTGCGTGGTCGCGCTTTTTCAATGGCAGACCTTCACGAATCGCTGGTTCATCGATTTGGATAATGTTGATGCCCGCGTCTTGCAAATCAGACACTTCATCTCGCAGCGCAAATGCCAATTGATTAGTGATCTCTTTGCGTGAGATGTCTTCACGTGGGAATGTCCAACATAAGATAGTGACTGGGCCTGTCAGCATCCCTTTCATCTGCTTCGAGGTCAGAGATTGGGCATAGGTCGACCATTCTACGGTCATCGGCTTCTCACGCTCTATATCCGCGACCACAATCGCCGGCTTCACGCAGCGTGAGCCATAGCTTTGTACCCAACCAAACTTAGTGGTTTGAAAGCCTGCTAGGTTTTCTGCAAAGTACTCCACCATGTCGTTACGTTCAGCTTCGCCATGAACAAGCACATCCAAATCCAGTGCTTCTTGACGTTTAACGGCATCCGCAATATGGCCTTTCAATGCAGTGTTATATTCCGCTTCACTCAGTTTGCCAGTGCGGTAAGCGCAACGTTGAACACGGATCTCGCCTGTCTGTGGGAATGAACCAATGGTTGTGGTTGGTAACAGCGGTAAGCCTAACACCTCAGACTGGTGCGCGGCACGTTCTGCATAAGGAGCACTGCGCTCTGCTAATGCTTTGGTAATCGTGCTAAGACGAACCTGTACTTGAGGCTTGTTCACATGAGTCGAGCTCTTACGTGCAACAATAGGTTGGCTATACGTCTCACACGCTAATATGGCATTTTGATCGCCGTCAAGCGCAGCACCCAATAAGCTAACTTCCGTGACTTTCTGTTTCGCGAAAGCAAACCAGCTTTTCACTTCATCGCTAAGTGAATCTTCTAACTCTAAGTCAACTGGGCTGTGCAGCAGCGAACATGAACTTGCGACCCAAAGCTTATCGTCTAACTTCTCTTTCACTGGTTGCAGTTTCGCTAGCTGAGTAGCCAAGTCTGCTCGCCAAACATTGCGCCCGTTGATGACACCTGCAGACAGCACCCAATCTTCAGGTAGCTTGTTCACCACTTCATCGAGTTGCTGGGGTGCGGCAGCCAAATCGATGTGTAAGCCGTTGACGGGCAGTTCCATGATTTTATCTAACGTGTCAGTCACAGAATCAAAGTACGTGGTAAGGAGTAGCTTCACATCACCTTGAATCACCTGATAAGCCAATTTGAATGAATCTGCCCACTTAGTCTCAAGTTCCAGAGAAAGGATAGGTTCATCGATTTGTACCCACTCAACGCCCAACTTGGCCAGTTTTGCCAGAATCGCTTGGTAAGCGGTAAGCAAGCGTGGAAGCAAAGTTAAACGGTCAAAGCCCTCTTCCACTTCCTTGCCGAGATATAAATAAGATAATGGGCCTAGAAGAACTGGCTTCACCTTATGCCCCGCTTTAATCGCTTCACTCACTTCGTCAAACAGTTGTGGCCAACTCACTTCAAAGGTGTCGTCTTTACTGAACTCAGGAACAATGTAGTGATAGTTAGTGTTGAACCACTTCGTCATATCTGATGCTGCTGCACCATCTTTAGCGCTTTCAGAGCCGTGCTTAGCGCCACAACAAGTTGGCTGCCTTTGAGATTGTATTTGAGTTTGAGATTGACCGCGACCAACGCGGAACAAGGTATCTAAATCTGGGAAGGCTTTTTCACCTTCTGATCCACCAGCGTGACGCTCAGGTACATGACCTAGAAGTAACGTCGTTGTTAGAACATGGTCGTACCATGCGAAGTCACCCGCAGTTGCAAAGCTTAGATTCGCCTTAGCTTGTACATTCCAGTTACGATTTCTTAGTTCGCTACCGAGTTGCTTTAAATCTGATTGGTTAATCTCACCGCGCCAGTACTTCTCTAGTGTGAATTTCAGTTCGCGTTTTTCACCAATGCGTGGGTAGCCAAGAATATGCGTTGTCGTAGTCATGAGCCTGTTCCTTATTCAATAATTGTTAGTATCTTTTCAGACCACCTATTGAAGATTACGCTTTATCAAAAAGGCGTCTGGATGGCTAAACTATCCACCCAATCTGAATAATGAACAACGTCCAAATATTCATCTTGTTTATTAAAAATATTCATCTTGAATAAACCAAAGATGAGGAACTCAAAACCATCTAGACATCTAGACGTTTACAAATGATAAAAAACCCCGTAGGGTGATTATTAAGAAATATTGAATTGGCTTAGGGAATATGAGGAATACTCATGATAGAGCTTAAACACCTTCGAACATTGACCACCTTAAGAGACAGCGGCTCACTAACTGCCACTGCAACCTCTCTTCATTTGACGCAGTCGGCGCTTTCTCACCAACTGAAAGACCTTGAGGCGCGTATCGGTGGTCAGCTTTTCCTACGTAAAACTAGACCAGTTAAGTTCACCTCTGAAGGTGAGATTTTGCTTAGGCTTGCCGATGAGATACAGCCAAGAATAGCTAAAGCGGAGAACGAACTCGCGAGCCTGAAAGAGGATGTGAATGGTCGTTTGCACATGGCGATTGAATGTCACTCATGCTTCCAATGGTTAATGCCTGCTTTGAAGGAATATCAAGTGGCTTGGCCAAGCGTAACGCTAGATTTCTCGTCAGGCTTTGGGTTTGAGCCGCTACCCGCGCTAATGGCAGGCGAGCTAGATTTGGTGATCACCTCTGATATACAGCCTCGCTCTGAGGTTCATTACGAGCCGCTTTTCGATTTTGAGATGCGTCTTATCACCGCGATCAACTCGCCTTTGGCCGATAAAGCGAGCATTGATCCGCAAGATCTTAGCGAGATCACCATGCTCTCCTATCCTGTTCAAAAACAACGTTTAGACGTCGTGAAACACTTTTTGCAGCCTGCAGGCGTAGAACCTAAGAAGTGGAAACAAGCAGACAACACCTTGATGTTGGTGCAAATGGTATCGGCGGGTTTAGGTGTGGCGGCATTACCCAACTGGGCGATCAGTGAGTTCTCAAGACAAGGTTTGATAGCAAGCAAGCCGTTAGGTAAAGGGCTTTCAAGAAGACTGTTTGCAGCGGTAAGAAACTCAGAAAAAGACAAACGTTACCTGCAGGCTTTCTTTAGCACAGCAAGACAGCAAAGTAAGAGTCACTTAGATGGTATTGAGGTCGTTTAAGAGGTTCATTATTGGGCTAGCTTAAGCCTTTGTTAAATCGGATAGGCAAACGCCAGAAACAAAAAAAGTCACAGATAATCTGTGACTTTTTAGTTTCAGTACCGATGATTTTCGATATCTGTTGATTCGCGAAAATAGACTATCTTGGATAAGACTTAAACTGGTTAGTCAATGGGTCGTATTGATAGCCAAGCATATCGAGCTTGCCCACGACACTTTCTATATCCATTTCATACATACTGATCAGCTCTTCAAAGCTATCGCACTCTAGGCGAAGTTTTTCATTCACGATTCCCAGCAAGATAATGCTATCGAAACCTTTGACGTTGCTTAAATCCATCTCGTACTCCTTACGAACACACCGACTAGAAATAAGTTTAGAACGCTTACCAACGCCATGCTAAAAAACTGATCACACTTCTTAAAGAGAATACGTGATTATTGAGCTTACGTAATTAATGAAAGTGCGCGATTAAAGTGCCCAAACTGGCGTTAAACCCACAGCCGCAGCCAATAACATCAGTAACGAAATTGTCAGTTGCAGTTTTTCCGGGGTTTTAACGAACAGTAAATGCCAACACCAAACCACGATAGCGGAGATTAACAAAACAAAGCTGAACAGTAACGTTGAAATCACAGGCTCTAATTGAGCTTCAGACAAAGAATAGACACTCACGACTGTCGCCAAAACCACTAACATACCCGTCAACACACCAACAACGGGCAGAACTCGGTGAAATGCCTGTAAGCGTGTTCTTGCAATTGTCAGTAGTAAATGGCCAAACGCTGAGCCTAACAGTGCCACTAGCAATACAGTAGTGATAATGCCAACAGTAGTTGCTTGTTCCGTCACTTGGATAGCAACGTAAGACAATGCCAAACCACAAGCTAAGTACATCACCCAAATAGGGCCAGAATCGCGTGTCTTCTTAGTTTGAACTTGAGAATAGAAATAAAAGATCGCAAACACGACCAGAAAGGCTTCAATTTTTACTGAGGCAACGGCAAGCCACAGCACGCCAATCGCAGGTAACATCTTGTGGATACGACCACGCTGCCCCGGACAAATATCCCCTTTCACCAAGATGAGGGTTAAGATCAGTTGGGCTCCTAAAAGCATCGGAGCAAATTGTACTAATAACGTTTCGACCATTGTGGATCTACTTCTTCAGACTTATTTTCGCGAATAATATCAAAAACTGCTGCGAACACTAATCAAAATCACAAATTAGCGACGTTATTCAAGGCTTCAACTATGCTGTTGTATGGTTCTTTTGTCGCCATTTACCGTAAAAAGACGAAAGACACCAGAACTAACAGGGGCATGTTCTACTGGCTAGTCTAGGCTCATGCCGCTATAATTCCCGCCTCAAAAATCAGAGGTTGAAATATGTACAGCGATATCACTCCTATTCACGAACACAAAAAATACTGGGCCGAGTGCTACGGAACTGCACCCTTTTTGCCTACCAGTAGAAAGGAGATGGATGCTCTTGGATGGGATAGCTGTGACATTATTATTGTAACTGGTGACGCTTATGTCGATCACCCGAGCTTTGGTATGGCTATCATCGGCCGTCTGCTTGAAGCTCAAGGTTTCCGCGTGGGCATTATTGCTCAACCAAAGTGGGACAATAAAGATGCCTTCATGAAGCTAGGTAAACCTAACCTATTCTTCGGCATCACAGCGGGTAACATGGACTCCATGATCAACCGCTACACCTCTGATCGCAAATTACGTCACGATGATGCTTATACTCCGAACAATGAAGGTGGCAAGCGTCCTGATCGTGCAACTCTGGTTTATTCTCAACGTTGTCGTGAAGCTTACAAAGGCACGCCAATCGTGCTTGGTGGTATTGAAGCGAGCTTACGTCGTGTAGCTCACTACGACTACTGGTCAGATAAAGTTCGCCGCTCTGTATTGTTTGATGCAAAAGCTGACATTCTTCTTTTTGGTAACGCTGAGCGTGCACTGGTTGAAGTAGCACACCGCATTGCCGATGGTGAAGACATGTCTACGCTGACCAATATCCGCGGTACTGCTATCAATCTTCCTGCGGCCCCTGAAGGCTTCAAGATCATTGACTCTTCTCGTATCGAAAAGCCGAACAAAGCGTATGTTCCGGTTAACCCGTACGAAGTTGAAACTCAGTGTGATACCAAGAAAGACGAAAAAGAAGAAGTAAAAGCACAACCTATTACTATTCGCCCTTCTCGTCACGATGCAAAAACTACAGCGGTTCGTATCCCAGGTTACGAAAAGCTAAACAATGACCGTATTCTTTACGCTCACGCTAGTCGTATTCTGCACCTTGAGACAAACCCGTACTCAGGTCGTGCTCTGATTCAACGTCACGGTGATCGCGAGCTTTGGATTAACCAAGCGCCTATTCCATTGACCACAGAAGAGATGGACTACGTGTTTGGCCTTGCGTACAAGCGTGTTCCGCACCCGATGTACGGCAAAGCGAAAATCCCAGCATACGACATGATCAAAACCTCGGTTAACATCATGCGTGGTTGTTTTGGTGGTTGTTCTTTCTGTTCAATCACAGAGCACGAAGGTCGCATCATTCAGAACCGTTCGAAAGAATCTATCTTGGATGAGATCGAAGACATTAAAGATAAAGTACCGGGCTTCACAGGTACTATTTCTGACTTGGGCGGCCCAACGGCGAACATGTACCGTTTAGGTTGTTCAGATCCAAAAGCTGAAATTAACTGTCGTCGTCCATCATGTGTGTTCCCGAAAATCTGTGAAAAGCTAAACACAGACCATCAACACACTATCGACCTGTACCGCTCTGCGAGAAAAGTACCGGGTGTTAAGAAGATCATGATCGCTTCTGGTGTACGTTACGACTTAGCGATTGAATCTCCAGAATACGTTCGTGAGCTTGTGACTCACCACGTTGGTGGTTACTTGAAGATTGCTCCAGAGCATACTGAAAAAGGCCCACTGGATCTGATGATGAAGCCGGGCATGGGCACTTACGATCGTTTCAAAGAGATGTTCGAGAAGTACAGCGCTGAAGCCGGTAAGAAACAGTACTTAATTCCTTACTTTATCTCTGCTCACCCGGGCACAGAAGATGAAGACATGCTTAACCTAGCAATGTGGCTGAAAAAGCACAACTACGAGTGTGACCAAGTACAGAACTTCTACCCATCGCCAATGTGTAATGCAACGTCGATGTACTACTCAGAGACTAACCCTCTGAAACGCGTGAAATATAAGAAGCGTGAAGATGTTCCTGTGCCGAAAGGTGATCGTCAACGTCGTCTGCATAAAGCACTGCTTCGTTACCACGATCCTGAAAACTGGAAAATCATCCGTGAAGCACTGATCAGCATGGGTAAACAGCACCTAATTGGTGACAAAGCAAACTGCCTAGTACCAGCAGAAGACTTTGATGCACAAACACCGGCACAACGTCGTAAGTCTGGTCGTCACGGTTCACAACGCTTTGCGACTAAGCACAGTAAATCTCAGCCAGGTCTTGGTGGCGAAAGCCCACGTAACCACTCTGGTAAGAAACCGGGTGGCAAGAAGCCGAATGGTAACGGCAACGGTAGCCAAGGTAATGCTAACCAAGGTGGCGGTAATGGCAATGCTCGTAAACCAGCGACTGGCTTTATTAAGAAAGGTCCTGGAGGTCAGCAATCGCAAGGTAATGGCGGCGGAAATGGCAAACCAAACCGTAACAAAACGGGCAATGGTCAAGGTGGCAAACCTGCGGGTAACGGCAAGAACCGCCAGCGCGCAGCACAACGCTAATATCGCGAACCAGTTTACTTCGCTATCGTAAAAACACAAAGCGCAGCTATTTAGCTGCGCTTTTTTGTGTCTGTTACAAGATAGCCTAACGAGCAAACACCCAATACTGACTAAGCAAATAGTTACTGACCATGCCCACCAAGATGCCAACCGCCATTGCGATAAACACTGCCCCAGTAAATGCAGGCAGCAATTCAGTCATCAGCTTAAAGCACAGCAAATTAGGTATCGCCGATATTGATGCAGAGAACATGAACTTTTGCCATTGAATCAGCTTTTCGGACCAATTCCCCTGCCCTTTGAATTCAAAGGTCAACACTCGATTTCCAAACCAGGTTGTCGTTGCTGCAACGATGAAAGAGCCAATTCGAGCACTCATTAACGGCAGCCCAATAACGTAATGCAGCAACGCAAACACGGCACAATCGACAACAAAGCCACCCGACCCCACCATAGCGAATTTAATCATCTTATGATGAGGTTGTAGTTTTTGGTTTAGCACGTCGAACTTGTGGCTAAACAGTCTCGATGACGAGTTAAAATTGAACATCGCCATCACTTCGAATATGGCTCAACGATAGATTTGGTTTGATGTTTTGGCTATGACAACTAAATAGAGCGCGCTTGATCTTCACCGTCGGCTCTAAAATACAGGTCAACGCATTGTCTTTAATCTTGGTTTCCACTTCCGCTCTTTTACCAATCAGATAGAACTTGTCGATACCATCTAACTGCTTAACATCAAGTAGCTTTTTCGCTTGTCCATGACTGTAAAATTGCCCAGAGAACGGTCGTTTACCGATGTAAAAGCTCGGCGCTTCATCCGTGATCTGCTCGAAGATAATACGGTCACTTTTCTCGTTCGCTTTGCCTAGGTTGAGGTAGACCATCGCAATCATTAGCAACACAGGTAACACTAAAGCCACACTCGAGAACCACTTCTTATCTTTTTCTACCACAAGCATTGCCACCAGAAAACCAAGCGCCGGAATACCCGGTAGGACGTAAGCTGGAAGAATATTACCCGCCATAGTGAAAAGAATTAGAGGAGAGACCAACCAACACACAAGGAATGAAAATAACCCATTATGTTCAGCGTTAACTTCTGCGATTTTCTTACGACGAGCAAAAGTCAAAATAGGCAACACAATCGACCACGGCGCAGCTGCTTGAATCCAGAAAACCCAAATCATTCCTCTTGTTTCATCATGGGCTGAACCATAAAGATCCCCTTCCCAACCACTCACAACAAAACGCTTAAAGTGTTCGCCAACAATAAAGTAGTCGATGAAGCCCGGCGTTGCCATTTCAGCCATGATGTACCAAGGTAGAGCAATCGCTAACATCACACCTAAGCCTGACAACAGTGGAAAGCGTTGCCATAACACTTTAAAAGCGCCAAAAAATCCATGTTGCAATACTAACCAAGGGAAAACGGCGATACCCATAATCACAATCGCTACCGGCCCTTTTGCCAGCAAGCCTAGTGCTAAGCCAATGAAACCGACATAGCCCCAAGACCGATTAGTCTTCGCGCTCCCTTCTCCCTTCGAACCCTCTCCTCCTAACCAACATAGGTAGAAACCTAACATGGCTATGGTCATCGCTAACGTTAATGCCATGTCAGTCATAACAGCACCCGCCGCAATAGAGAAAATACCACATGTCGCCAACACTACCGCGGCAACCAACGCACTTTGCCCTGTTCGTTTCGCCATGTAAGCGGTCAACAAAATCGTTGCTACACCCGCTAACCAATGTGGTGCGCGAACGGCAAACTCACTCAGGCCGAACAACTCAATACCGGCAGCGCTCATCCATGTAAACAACGGTGGCTTACCCCAGAAAGGAATACCGTAATCAAACTGAGGCGTTAACCAATTCCCAGTTTCTACCATCAAGCGAGCCATCTCACCGTAGCGCGCTTCCGTAGTGTCCATTAAAGGGTATGTCGCCAGAGATAAGAGCCTTAGAACCAATGCAAAAGCCAACAAATACCATAGGTGCGTTCGGTTCAGGCTCATGCTGACTCCTCTAATTTAAAATGCGTTTTTAATGCAGGGGTATCGACCACCGATTGGATCAGATACAAAGGACGGTTCTTGGTTTCGATGAAAATACGACCTATGTATTCCCCCATCAAACCAATACTCAGAAGTTGAATGCCGCCAAGGGCAAGTTGAACGACCATCATTGATGGGTAACCCGTGATCGGCTCACCAAACATCAGGGTTTTGAACACGATGACCATCCCATACACAAAAGCCGTTAGGGCAACGAGGCCACCGACTGCTGTCGCAATGCGCAGTGGTCGGATAGAAAACGAAGTTATGCCATCCATCGCCAAGCCAATTAACTTCAAGTAGTTCCACTTGGTCTCACCACAAAAGCGCGCGTCGCGCTTAAACTGAATCGTTGCTTGCCTAAAACCCGGCCATGAGAAAATACCTTTCATGTAGCGATTACGTTCAGGAAGTTGATTGATATGGTCGACGACTTCACGGCTCAACAGTCTGAAATCACCGACATTTTCAGGAACATCGATTTTCGCAGCCACATTCATGACTTTGTAAAAGCTCGCCGCTGAAAACTTCTTAAACCACGTTTCACCATCACGCTGGCTGCGCTGCATATTCACAACGTCATAGCCTTCGCGCCACTTGGCAACCATTTGTGGGATCAGCTCCGGCGGATCTTGCAGGTCTGCGTCTAACAAGATCACCGCTTGTCCTCGGCAATGCTCAAGGCCAGCACTCATGGCTGACTCTTTACCAAAGTTACGGCTTAAACCAATCACCGAGATTGAGCTGTTGATTGAAGTGAATGAACTCACCAAGTCCAAGCTGTTGTCTTTGCTGCCATCGTCGACATAAACAATCTCACTCGTGATCGGTAAGCTATCAAGCACCTTGGTAAGGCGAGAGTGGAACTCTTCCAATACCTCTTGTTCATCGTAAAAAGGCACAATGATAGACAAAGAGACCGCAGGATTGATCTGCGATGTAGATATCTTAGGGCGGCTAATATGAAGTTCAGACATAATACGTTCTTCTATTTTTTAATCTGAAGCCAATCTACCCTCCCATAAGTGAAAGTTATGTTATTGACATATTTTTCACGCTCACTCAGGATAATGTTACTGTCTATTTCTGTATGAGAATCAAAATGAAACGAGTTCTATTAGTCGAAGATAACCGTGAAATTGCAGGTGTCTTGTTTGATTATTTTGAGTGTATTGGCATGGAACTCGATTACGCAGACAACGGTGAACTTGGCCTACAACTCGCGTTGGAAAACTCATTTGATATCATCATATTGGATCTAATGTTACCGAGAATGGACGGCCTAACGGTTTGTAATAAACTGCGAGACCAAGGTAACGCGACACCTATTTTGATGCTGACCGCCTTAGATAGCCGAGAAGATATGCTGAAAGGCTTTGACCACGGTGCCGATGATTACCTCACCAAGCCATTTGATTTGGATATTCTAGAAGCAAGAATGAACGCGTTAGTCCGTCGTTACCGCGGAAAAGTCGCCTCTTCAAAACTTCAGTTCGATGAACTCACCATCGACCAAAAAACCCGTAAAGCTTACCGCCAAGATAAACTACTAGCGCTCAACCCAACCACTTACACCATACTTGAGATGCTGTGCCAAAGCGCACCTGAAGTAGTCACTCGTGAAGCTATTTCCTACAAGTTATGGGAAGAAAACGAGCCCAACAATGATGTGTTGCGCAGTCACATTTATCAGTTACGTAATCAACTCGACAAGCCTTTCGACACTCAGATGTTAATTACGGTGCCTAAAGTTGGCTTCCGATTGGAGCCATCTAATTGATTTCAAATGTTCTTACAAGCACAAAAACCCTAACGGGCCGCTTAGCGGTTTTCTTTGGGTTAATGGCCGTAATTGTGTCGGCATTTGTCTATGTGGTATTTATCACAGCCCTGTACTTGTCGGAAGACCGCGTGGGTGAAAGACGCATCCTAATTGACCGCAACTATGCAGTCGGGTTATTCCAGTCAGGTGAAAGTGGAGAGCTTCGTATTGATGACCTGACTATCGCTTACAACGATCTTTCCTATCTACCGAAAAAGTATTTAAAGTATATTGAAGGCAAAGAAAATTTCATTGGTGAGGTCGGTGAAGATCCAGAATCTCGCATGGTCTATGTAGGCGAGTATACTCATGAAGGTAGAACTCACCCTATTGTTCTGCTTTCTGAAATAGACCGTGTCGAGCTTAGTGTCTTTGAGCTCGTTTATGCCACCACATTTGTATTAGCCCTTCTCTCTATTCTAATATTCAGCTTCGGAGCTCTGCTCTATCGGTTGTCTAAACGGCTGATTGAGCCCTTCAACTCCCTGTCTGAACAGCTTGAATCCAATAAGCTCAATCTAAACGAAGAATTTGGAGTGAATGACGATGCGGCGGTGGAGTTTCGTCAGTTGACGGATCAACTCAATCAATACAGAAGAGAAATCAATTCTCTAGTAAAACGCGAGCAAGCTTTCGCACGCTACTCAAGTCATGAACTAAGAACTCCGTTGACTGTTGCTCGTGGTGCCAACAAACTGTTACTGAGAAGCGAAACAACCGAATTTCAATCTCGTCAGGTTGAACGTATTGATGAAGCCATTGTTCAAATGTCTGAAATGGTCGATGCACTGCTTGGTTTAGTTCGTTATGAAAGAAACAGTGACGATGCACCGCTGCGCTTGTTTAGTCAGCAAGAGTTAGAAGCTATCGTTTCCAAGAATTCATTACAGGCGGATGAGAAGCAAGTCGAGATATCCTTACACATTCAATCAGAGCCGACCATTCAAGCCACCAGCGCGATCATGAATATGTTGGTCGGCAATTTATTGAGGAATGCCATTGCAGCGACCAATAGTGGCACTGTCACGGTTACCCTGTCCGAACAGAGTATTGTGATTGAAGACCAAGGTGAAGGCCTTCAGGAGCAATACAACCCGAATGGACACGGGCTAGGTTTGTTGATTGTCGATGACTTGTGTCAGCGTTTTCATTGGGACTTTGAATTGTTTAATCGCAGCTGTGGTGGATGCACAGCCAAGATCACCTTTCAAGCCGATTCATCCGCGTCAATATCGAACGAAAACTTGATTTAGTTGGTTTACAGCCGCCTCTGGCTACTAGATACTCGTCCGTCCTATTTGATTTAAAAATGCTGGCTCTTGAGTCAGCATTTTGTCTAAGTGCGATGAAACTAAATAATAGCCCTGTCACTCAACATCAATACAACGACCACACCTTTTTCTTAAAGCGTGACGATCAGCTTCATTCCCACTTTTGCGGCAACAAAGCCAGAAAGTTCATGAAGCTACTGGAAGACGAGCACCCAAGCACTACCACCCTAATAAGCTATGGTTCCGCTCAAGCCAACTCATTGTTCTCGCTAGCCGCACTTGCAAAAATCAAAGGTTGGACGCTTGAGTTTTACGTTGATCACCTACCTCGATGGCTACAAGAACGCCCACTCGGCAACTACCGTGGCGCTATCGATCTCGGGGCTGAGGTTATTTCAGTCAAAGAAACAGGCTCTGAGCTTCATCCACAAGAGTATATTGAGCAAGTAAGACAACCTGACTCACAATGCATTGTGTTACCAGAAGGTGGACGCTCTCAGCTTTCTGAATATGGCGTAAAACAACTGGCGATGGAAATACTGAGCTGGACTCGCTTTGAAAACCAATACGATTTTGTTGTGGCACTGCCAGCAGGCACAGGCAGCACGGCTCTGTATCTACATAAGCATTTAAAACTACACAACATCCCGGTATTAACCTGTGCATGTGTTGGCGGCAGTGATTACCTAACGCAACAGTTCAACGAGCTTGGCGAAACCGATCACCCGCAGATATTACCGCTTAAAGCCAAACACCACTTTGGTAAGTTGTACCAGCAGGACTATCAAACTTGGTTGGATCTACAAGAACAAACTGATATTGAATTCGACCTGCTCTACGACCCATTAATGTGGCAATGCTTAGAGCAATGGCAAGAAGAGAACCCAACCAAAACCGTCATCTATATCCATCAAGGTGGCATCTTAGGTAATGAGTCGATGTTGCCGCGCTATCAACGTAAGTACCCAGAACTTCGAAGTAGCCACACCGCTGATAACGCTACTTGGTAGTAATCCGTTCTTTTCTACTCTAATGCCCCGCGTTTCTGCGAACTGAGAATTTCTCAGCGCATCATGAACAGCCATCGCACTCCCTTTCGATGGCTGTTTATCAGTAATAGCCACCTGCTATCCCTGCCAGACATTTCAAGTTAGAGACAGAAATCTGGCGAGAATCATCGCGTTATCTATACTTTCGATTGGAACGTCAATTGTCATCGAAAGGAATTACGCATGCGAAAACTCACTACGCTCGGCCTGTTTTCAGTTTTACTGCCCTTCTCTGCGATATCAGGAGAAAACGTCACTTACCAAGTCGATGGGATGGATTACGAAGGTTATTGGAGTGAAGCCAGTGACCAAGCGCCTTTGGTACTGCTAATACACGATTGGGATGGCTTAACCGATTACGAAAAGAAACGTTCTGAGATGCTCAACGAACTCGGTTACAACGTGTTCGCCATCGACCTATTTGGTAAAGGCATTCGCCCTACGGAAGTGAAAGATAAAAAGCAACATACAGGCGAGCTGTATAAAGACAGAGAAAAAATGCGTACGTTGCTCAACGCTGGTGCCATGGAAGCGAAAAGACTTGGCGGCAACTTAGATAACAACGTAATGATGGGATACTGTTTCGGCGGAGCCGCTGTATTGGAAGCCGCTCGTGCGGGCATTCCTTCGAAGGCTTATGTCACCTTCCATGGCGGTTTATCAACACCAAAAGGTCAAGACTACTCGCAGACTAAAGCTCCCGTAGTCGTGTTCCACGGCACGGCTGATGCCATGATTTCAATGCACGACTTTGGAAGCCTCGCCGCTCAACTTGAATCAACCAAAGTTCCGCATGAGATGATCACTTATAGTGGTGCGCCACACGCCTTCACAGTATTCGGATCGAATAACTATCAACATGAAGCTGACCAAAAATCATGGCAACGCTTTACTCAGTTGTTAAGTTCGGTATCTCGTTAACTTTCAATCTAGGTAACAGCCCAACGGCAGCCTGTTACCTAATTCGTACTAATTATTAGCGACTATTTCTTTAAATTTGGTGTTCGTCACTCAAAAAGAAAGCGCTTTCTTGTAGTGTATCTCTATTATCAATCAGGCACTCTGAATCAGATATGCTTTTTTAACTGTGAGAAATTATGAAATATTTAGCAATTCTACCAGCGGTATTCGCACTAAGCGCCTGTTCAACAGTGACAGAGTCACCGGTTAGCTACCACAAAACTTCTCCGGGGCTAGAGTCACTACAGAACAACGAAAACTGCTGTGAAAACCTGAGTACAATTCAATATCAAAGCGTTACGAACCCAGAAGAAACATCTGTTTCGATCACCACAGCAAGCCCTAAGATCGAGTTCAAATCGGGCCGATCCTTTGCTGGAGGGCTAAAGCTTCCTGCAACACTAGATGCTATTCGTTTTTCAGTGACTTCAAATGCTAGTTATTCAGCATTCGTTCCGTCACTTTTAGTCTTAGACAAAAATTACCAGCCGCTAGATGTCATTGGCAATGAAAGTATTAAGTACCAACCACTTAGCCTGCTTGATGGTGCACAATATGGCGCGCAAATCGAACTGCAAGAACGTTACTTAAACGGCGAGGCTCCTGCTTACTTGGTCGTATTCACAACCAGCGAAGCACTCGCGGAAACAACTCCTGTCGAAAAACCAAGTGATATGGCGATACGTTCTGGTGATATCCAGGCAAACATCGCTCATAACACGGACTACGCCATCCCTCATTCTGCAATCGGGAAAGTCTCCTTTGATTTTAAATTCACAGCGGTAACCACCGTTGTTGAAGAACAAAACCGTCAAAAGCGAGTTCAACAAATTATTCCAGAATCAACCGTAGCCCAATCAGATTTATTAACGGGAAATACACTGAATAAGAAAGAGGTTTATCAAACTCTTATAGAAAACTCGGTTTCATCTGGAGATTTTAGTGCAGCACTGACTTACGTTGAAGAATCTGAGCGATTAGGAATCGAAGGGATGCGAAACTCCTTTGTTGACGCGATGAAGCAATATCAAAAAGCACAATAACTCAACCTCAAAGTAGTCGTTTATTTTCTCTCACTTTACCTCTTTTTTGAGCAACGAGAGTTAAATAAACGACTGTTATCCCTTAGCCCTATTCAGGCATAAACGAAAATACTAATTGCTCCAATTCTAAGCCTAATTTGATGAATTCAATATCCAAAGAATAAAAGCCTTTATCAAGCTTAACGGAGAGCCCCTCAACTGAAACTGTCTCGCCATTAGTACCATTCACTGATAGAGACATCGCGTACACGTTATTGAGACTTAAACTACACGCAGATTGAGCCAAAGTGCCACTATCGTAGTTAACAATACCTGCACATCGATACACACCAGCCTGTTTAACTTCCAAAACAATGCTACGGTTTTCTCTGATATTAAGTGGTAATACTATTGCATGTTGCTCTGCCGTCAGAGAGCAAAAGTCTCCATCAGTTTTACTCTGTTGTTTATTAAGATTTTGGGTCGCCTCAAAGCTCTTAACTGGATCAAAAGCGACTAATGGGCGACCCATTGCTGGAGAGTCCATAATAAAACGACAAATATTCATCGCGCTTCGTTGCAACTCCCCTAAGCTCAACGTTCCGTTTTCAAGCGCCTGTAACGTATCGTCATTCGACACGTTATTTTCCGCACCATCATGCTCAACAACCATATAAAGATCATTTTGAGAGCGAAGCATAAAGGATGTGTAACTTCGACTTTCAGAGCCACCTTTGATTGGGTCATTCATTTTTGCCCACCAATCCGTCATCACTATCCCTTTATAACCCCACTCCCCACGAAGAATCGTAGTATTGAGGTCGTAATTGGATGCAGCCCAGTGACCATTAATAGGGTTGTAGGAGGTCATAACACTCGAAGCTCCTCCTTGTTTTACCGCTATTTCAAAAGGCTTCAGATGAATCTCACGAAGTGCTCTTTGAGATATAACACTATCAACATCAAACCGTGACGTTTCTTGATCATTCGCCACCAAATGCTTGATTGTGCCAGATACTCCTGCAGCTTTAAGACCAAGAGTTTGAGATGCAGCTATTACCCCTGAGAGAAATGGATCTTCTGAGAAATACTCAAAATTTCGACCATTCAAAGGGTGGCGGTGGATGTTAATCCCAGGACCAAGCAACGTATCAATATGATTGGCTTGCATCTCTTTCCCCACTAAATGAAATAGTTTCTCATTCAGTTCTGGGTTCCATGTACAGCCTAATAATGTACCAATTGGGACTTGAGATGCTTTATGTCCGCTGTCCATTCGGATACCAGACGGACCATCAGCAGCTGCAACGACAGGGATACCTAAATCAAATAAGCTCGGCGAAACACCCCCAAAAGCAGCAGCAGTACCTGGCGTCACCTTAGGGCTGCACATACCTTCCCCACGAACAATTGTCGCTAACTGCTTTACGGTCATTTGCGAGATAAATTCGTCAATGTTCGCTCGCCCCTGCTTAACATCCAGTAAACGAATGCCCGTATCTTCACCAAGAGGAATAGAGCTTGGAAGCTCACTCAGAATACGTTTACTCAAATCAATAGTTCGCAGCGGCACAGATTCGTAATCGCAACTGTAAACACCATTTTCCTCGTTGCCTTTTGGGATCAACCTACTAAATCCGGTGACAGGAGCAAGTGCTTCCGTTAATTGCTCAACAACTAACAGCTCTTCTATTTTAACGCTCTCACTAACAAGCTTTGCCTGGCGAACACTTCCTCCTAGATAAAAGTGATATTCTCCAGCTTCAAGTACGTAACTATTTGGGTGTCCCGTTTTACCGGAGTCATCAAATGATGCGAAGGAAGATAGAGGACATGAAATAGTCAAACACACCGTATCTTGCGGGTCCAAGGTCGGTGTTTTCACAAAACCGATCAGTGCTCGTGAAGGCTTACCAAGGTGACCTTGAGGCGATTCAACATACAGTTGAACCACATCCTTACCACTGTATTTCTCGCCTATGTTTTTAACTTCAATATCGAAGACCAACTCTTGTTCAGAGCCGGAACCAAGAGTCGTCAATGCATTTAATTTATTGGAAAAGCGGGTGTAGGACAGCCCAAAACCAAACTCAAATTGAACAGCTTTAGGATTGAAAGTTTCAAAATACCGATACCCGACATAGATATCTTCTTGGTACAGATTACGCTCTTTATTTCCGAAGCTAGCGCTGGAAGGATAATCAGATAAAGAGTGCGCAATAGTGTCGGTCAAACGTCCACTCGGGCTAACATCACCTGATAAAACATCAGCTAAAGCATGCCCACCTTCCATACCTGCGGCCCAACTATACAGAACAGCCTTAATCGCAGCAGAACCTTTAAGTGAACTTGTCCATGACATATCGATTATGTTGGTCACGTTCAGTATCACAATGACATCATCAAAATATTCTGTCACTTTCTCCAACATTTGTATTTCTAGCGCGGTTAAATTGTAACTGCCTTGCTGCTGTGCATTATCTTGATCTTCACCCGCCGTTCGACCGATAAAAATAACGGCTTTGTTAGATTTGGCAACGGCATCCATCACAACTGAATTTGAAAGAGGCATTTCATCTTGAAACCAAGGTTCTGCTGCCCAACCACCTCCTCCGTCATTGAACGGGTTGTCCTTGACCCAACGTTTGTATACCTCCACCAAACTGAGATTAAGATTGATGTTTGGATTCTCATACAAGCCCTGTAATGCATTAACGGAATAAGGGACATTCACAGCTCCACCAGATCCAGTGCCACTTCGGTAGGTATCAATCTGACAGCGACCAAAAAGAGACACCGTATCACTAGCCTGCAATGGCAATATTGAATCACTATTTTTTAGTAGCACAATGCCCTCAGTAGCCGCTTGTCGACTTATGGGTGCAAGCTGCTTCTGTGCTTCGAGAATTTCCACAGTATTCATTTAAAGTCCTACTATTTTTTTACTTAGAGCAAAAATTTGACCTCTCGCTCTAAAAGTTAATATTGTCTTTGTTCAAAAAATAGTAATCTTAACCACGGCGTTTAACTACCAAATAAGCGACAGAAATAGGTAAAATAGCGACATGAAAACCAAGTTTAGACTCCAAAGTCATCAGAGATATCCTCAGATAAAATTTGCCTATGTCGATGGTCATCACGATTTCGACTTTGACGTACATAGCCATGACTTTTCTGAACTTTTCTTAGTTGTGAGTGGTAGTGGAAAGCATACGGTAGCTAGCCACACTTACCCTTTAAGTACAGGAGATGTATTTGTTATAAATGGGGATATTGAACATGGATTTTGTGAAGTAAATAAACTGAAGATTGTAAACTTGATGTTTGATACGGCATTGCCTTTTTTTGAGGTCCCTTCAATGCGTCAAATGCCAGGTTATCAAGCGCTTTTCAAGGTAGAACCAATTGCTCGACAAGCATCTGAATATCAAGCAAAGCTTACGTTATCACTTTCTCAGTTGAAACGAATCAATGGACTTCTACAACAAATCAAATCGGAATACGACAACGCAGAACAGGGGTTTGAAATCATATTGACGAGCACAATGCAGCAACTTGCGATAGAACTTGCTCGGCGATATCAAGAACAGACCCATAGCTTACCAAGAACAACCCTGGCATTGAGCCGTGCTCTCGCACATATTGACCGTCATTACAAAGAAGTAGGATTAGATACAGAAACCATTGCGCAAGCGGCCTATATCAGCAAGCGGCAACTAGAAAGGTTATTCAGGCAGTTTTTAAATACATCCCCAAACCAATACGTCAAAGACCTTCAAATTCGACACTCGGCATCCTTATTATTAAACGACAACAAAAGCATCCAACACATTGCTGAGTCTTGCGGCTTTTCTGACAGCAACTATTTCTCCAAATGTTTTAAGGCCCAAAATGGATGCAGCCCTCGCGAATTTAGAAAGCAACATTCTTCCCATAACTCATAACCCTTTCCCCCTTAAACCTTAAGCCTTAAACCTTAAGCCTTAAGCCTTAAGCCTTAAGCCTTAAAAGATTAGATATGTCACACATAAAAAAACCGCTCCTTTCGAAGCGGTCGATGAGTATCTTTGGCAAGAACACATTTGAAACGAAACTCAAATATGGAAGACTCATAGCAATAAAAATGAAACTCTTTGTGCTGCTAGGAAAGAGCTCAACTATTGCAATAAATAGGATATCGAGAACCTTGCCCGCCCTAAAGGCAAGGCCGTCATACCACTCCCCCGGTATGCTCGATATCACTTAAGACCCGAAGGTAAAAAATTCTACCACCACATGTCAGCTTGAATACCTACAACAAAGTCGCCCTCTTTACCCGTACCATCTTGCATTTCACCATCAAGGTAAGATGCCATGAAGCGAATTTCTGGAGATGGACCGAAGCCAGAGTGCACAACTAGAGTCGGTGCTACTGTTAGCTTGTAATCATAAGAATTCTTTGACTCACCATTACGGTCTTCGTAGTTGTACATGTAACCAGCTTCGGTAGCGATAAAGAAGTTTTCTGAAATTGGGAACGTTGGTCGCACCATTGCTGATACCCAGCCGTCTGTGTCACCATTGTCAAAATCGTTGTACTGAGTTTGAAGAGAGTGGAAAATATTCACACCATTTTCAAAAAAGTACCCACCCCATGCTAAAGCACGTAGCGATACATCGTTTTCATCAACAGCCTTCAAACAAGACGTACCACAGCCCGTGCCTGTCGTTAACCAACTTTGATAGTCGCTACCAGGCTTGTACGTGTTGTAAGTCGTAAGAGTACCGCCTAAAAGGTTACCTGAACCTAAGCCTTTACCAGCCTGCGCGATGTATTTTGTAAAACCTTTATCTGACAACCCAAAGACAGACTCAGTGTGAACAATTGCCGTCATTTCATAGCCATTCTCAGCGAATGCTTCTGGGCCATTACCAAAACCTAAATCGACCATATTGTCTGGCATATACTTAGCCATAGCGTGAAGCTCAACACTGCCAAAGTTCACGCCAGCATGAAGTGCATGCATGATGTTGTTGCTGTCACCCCAGAAACTTGTATCGCCAGAGTCATCGCTTGCAATATAAGCAAAGTCCCACTTATTACCACCTAGCTCAACACCTTCAATACCAACACCAGTACCTGACATATCCGTGTAGAAAAAGTCGGTCATAAAGATGTAATTATCTTTACCATAAAAGCGCTTACCACCCCATACAACACCGGTTTCAGATACACCTTCAAACTCGACAAAAGTTTCTGCCATACCAATTTCGCTGTTGGTTGCATCGGCATTGGCACCAAGTTGGTTAGTTGCATATTCCGCATTATTGGCTGCAGCTCGTGTTTTGATTCGAATTTTCTGACCACCGTCATTCTCAAAATTTTTCTGCAGTGCTACTTCAAAGTGGCTATCCGACTCAACACCCAATCGACCTAAACGCTCTTTAGATGCTGGGAACTTTGCACGTTTAAAATCGTCATTTTCACTGAATAGAACACCAGCACGGAAATAGCCGTGAAATTCAAATCCATCCGATTTTTCGGCATATGCAGTAGGTACAGTAGACAAGCCAGCAGTAGCGACTAAACAAGCAAGGGTAAGCTTAGAAAGTTTCATAATAACTCCATGTTCCAAATTATACTTTCAAAAAGAAAGCGCTTTCTTTGTTTTTCTTAAAAAAAACCAATCGAACAGATTTAAAGAAGATCAAATCTAAGCCCACATTCACTATGCACTCTTAACCTTATTGGCTTTAACCGCTCAGTTGGTATGGAAAGAGTATAAATGGATCTTGTGAATATAAACCGTGATCAACCCCACCAAAGAAAGCGCTTTCTTATGCATGAGTCACAAAAATAGAGATGTTAAGTATTTTGTTTGAACAATCATGGAACCAAGTAAAATATCACTGTTCACATATTAAGGACGAATTACTCCGTTCAATCACTCAGAACCTGTTTCGGAATACATCGTCGATTATCTTCCTCGAATGCTCGTCGAAATAAAAAAGGGAACATACATCGTATGTTCCCTTTATATTCAGAATTTTATTCAAACCCTTTTGTTAAAAAGCTTACTTTTCAAATCGAATATTGTCTAATTTAAAACTCATTTCTCCTTGAGGCTCAAACACTAAAAGGTTAGTGATCGTTGTTGGATCAGCTTGATTCCCACCAGCAAAACGGTTGTCTCTCTTTAAAATGTCAGCGATTGGAATACGTACCGTCTTCCATTCATTGATTGCTGATAGCGGCACGGTATAGTCACTTGTTTTCGGCCAGCCACTGTCCATCTTAACCAATAGTTCAACCCCGTCGGCCATGCTCTCAACTTTCAAATCAAAGACCAGTTCACCCGTCTCTTGCCAATGTGTCACATCTGTTACAGGAGAACGAAAATAGATATTTCCTGATCCTTGATTCTTATTCACTTGTAGCACTGTTCCACGATCTGGTTCGGTCACTTCTTGATAGTCAACAATATCCAATGGGTCATAACTTGCATAAGCCAAGCTTGCGTTAAGAGTTTCGGTAAAAATCTCCAACGTTGGTCCATCAGCATAACTATCATCGGTTGCTAAGATCTCTGGAGCTTCGTGCCCTATCACTTGTATTGCATGTTCAGAACGACTTGCACACCCTTTTCCTTTCCAACGATCAACCTTACAACGGTAAACCTTTACTGAATCAACTAGCATTGTTTTCGGAAACAAACCTTCGTCGATGCCTTTATCATTTGCGTTTGCTGACCACGCCCCACCGACGGCCAAGTTCAATAACAAATGAAACTTTTCATCAAACGGAGCTGCTCCACTCGCATTAATGAGTTTCCCTTCTTCCGCTTCATATTGGCTGTACCAGCCCTCTTGAGTTTGAGTCGCGTAATGAATATTGTCTACATACCAACGAATTTCACCTTCTTCCCACTCAATCGCGTACGTATGGAAGCCCTCAGTAGGGTTCACACCATTTGGCAATGTCGCGGCTTGCCCTTTATAAACATTGTCTGGCCAATTTCGTCCGTAATGTAACGTCCCGTAGACCCGGCTCTCTAGAGCATCATTTTTCGCTCCCGCCGCATCTGAAAGTGTGTTTAGGTTAACCGCTTCCATAATATCGATTTCGCCAGAAGCAGCCCATGTACCATATTTATTGTCGGTTGGCAGCATCCAAATCGCGGGCCATGAACCTTGTCCACCGGGTAACTTTGCTCTGATTTCATAACGGCCATATTTGGTGTCACGCTTGTCTCTTGTACTTAGCCTCGCAGAAGTATAAGGGAGTGTTTTAGTTGCTCCGCCAATCGTACCTTCGGCATTGTCAGGCCCAGTATGACTTTGCTTCAGCGCGACAATGTGTAAAAAGCCATCTTTAACAAATGCGTTATTAGGATCATCCGTGTAGCACTGTTGTTCATTGTTCCCTCCTCCCCAACAGTTCACTTCTAATGACCAATTACGTTTATTTATTTGCTCGCCTTCAAACTGGTCTTCCCACACCAATTGCCAGTCTGAACTTAAAGTAACTGGAGCATGGGATAGCACAATCGCTTTTTCAGTTTGAGCTAAGTCAGCACTTTCGGATACCGGCAGCTCTATCGCCGTGCAGCCAGACATCAAAGCGGCAGAAATAAAAGACGTTAATATCTTTACCTGATTGGTTAGATCTTGCATTACAACTCCTTGTATCACGACTTTCTAAGCAGGCGACACGTAATATCGGAGCCCATAACAGAAAGTCGATAAATGAATAAGTCCGCGAGCATGGACCCAATATGCCATGCACGACTGTTTCAAAATGAGTATATAAAAGTGCATA
This sequence comes from Vibrio sp. 10N.286.52.F8, assembly GCF_041468745.1. NCBI lineage: Bacteria > Pseudomonadati > Pseudomonadota > Gammaproteobacteria > Vibrionales > Vibrionaceae > Vibrio > Vibrio sp. 10N.286.52.F8. The sequence goes on along the minus strand of NZ_JBFRJF010000019.1, from coordinate 33,696 downwards.
GTTCAAAAAAGAGACAACGCTCACCTTAAGAAAGCGCTTTCTTGTTGGGTTTCACATTTTGCTAAAATTCGTTGTGGTTTGTGTAGATTCTCAAGAATTTTTTGACCTGATTATCTGCATAACACCCTAGAATCCCTTTATTCTAAGGCTTCTGTTTTTTCTAGCTTACAACGAAGTTCAGAAAAACAGATTCACTTTTATTACAACACAAAGAAAGCGCTTGCTTGATATTTGAACGAGTATATGGAAATATTCGTGACGTTACTTTGTATGCTTAACCTTCAAATTTAGCGTTAAGCAGTTCTGAGTTTTTAAATATTAATCATTGGATTACTAGGCTCTTATTGATCACGAAGGTAATATAGCTTAGTTCACTCCTTGTAGAGATAAGGCCACTACCATTGATCACCATTAAAGAAGTATCTGAACTTGCTCAAGTTTCTCAATCAACCGTCTCACGAGCATTAAATGGTCACCCTACGGTAAAGGAAGCCAATCGCGAAAAAGTATTCAAAGCTATTGATCAACTAGGCTACAAGCCTAATGCGTTTGCACAAGCTCTAGCCTCCAGTCGTTCAAATAGCATTGGCATGCTAGTTGGTTCGCTTGATGGGCCTTTCTATGGACCATTAATGCATACAGCCGAAGATACCGTTCGCCAAAATAATATTCACTTAATCGTTACAAGTGGCCAGGAATCACGAACCAAAGAGCTCGATTCTATCCAGTTTTTGCAATCTAAACTTGTGGATGGCCTCATTGTTCACTCAGACAAGCTCAGTGATGACGAACTGATCAAAATAGCGAAAGACAGTGAAACAATGATTGTTCTCAACCGTTTTATTCCTGAGATTTCTGATCGCTGTATTTACATTGATAATGAGCTTGGTGGCTACCTTGCAACGAAGCACTTACTTGAGAACGGCCATAAAAAAGTCGCTTGTATCACAGGCCAGTTGAGTAAAGTTGATAGTAGAGATCGCTTTCAAGGGTATCGAAATGCCTTGTTAGAGTTCGGTATCGAATACGACGCAGGGCTGTTTGTAGAGGGACGCTTTGATCATCAAGGCAACCACGAAGCTGCGCGACGCTTGTTAGACCGAGACCCTGAGATCACCGCGATTTTCTGTCAAAATGACAACATCGCGCTTGCTGTATATGACGTAGCAGCAGAGCGAAACCTCATTATTGGGCGAGACCTTTCAGTCGTAGGCTTCGATAACGATACTCATAGCCAGCATATTCGTCCTCGCTTATCGACGGTCGACTTTCCAGTTCATGAGATGGGAGAAGAAGCTGCAAAAGGTGTTTTATCGTTAATTAATAAACGCGACTACCCATTGAAGCACAAACTAACCCCGACATTGATTGTAAGAGAGTCCGTGGCTAAGCTTTGATTTTTGTATATCAAGCACCCCATTTTTTACACTTAAAAGAAAGGCTCTAAGTATTCACTTAGAGCCTTTTTATTTCACTTTAAATTAGAATTAGAGTAACTGGTGCTTTGACAACACGACAACGACTTTCTCAATAAGACCACTACGAGAAAAGAGCTGTGAAGCCATTTCATGGTTTAGCGTTAACGATGCAAATGCCTCACTTGTTCCGTCTTTAAACTGAACTTCAATACCCTGTGTTGGCTCATCATTGAGTTGGTAAATAAACGGTACCTGACAGTAAGTAAAAGCCAGTTGCCCAGCCTGAACAATAAAGCTCTGCATTTGTCCTTCAATATTTTGGCAGTCAAAAGTCGCCGCTTTTTGTAAGAACTCTTTAGGACTAAGAAGTGAAGGGTTAATTACAATTGTGCCATCAACGACCTCTAGACCTAGCTCTCCAAAACGAGTAATCACTTCTTCCTTAACTTGCCCTGTCATCCCTGGCTGCTGTGCTCCAGAGTGCTTTGGCGTATGAGAATACGGATCCGTCGGAAACGCACCGTAGTTTTCCGGCGTTTTGTTGAAACCAATACCAGCTCTCACTTTGTAATAGTAATCCGCTAATTTAAGAGTTTCCTGGCTATTAGAGTCCATACTCCAAGCATGCTGATAGTTTTCTTGCACAGCTAGCAGCAACTTAGAAACCATATGCCAATAGATACAACCTAAACCTTCATAACCAAACATGGTTCCCGAACGCCCAGTAAAGGCTTTATGGTTGAATACACGCTCATACAAACTAGATACATGACAAAATTCATCATCACTAATTGACGGGTAATCGGCTTTAATTTCATCAATCGCAGCCTGAAGGAAACCTTTGTTTTCAAAGCTTGAATTGAAGTGGTAAGAACCTTTGCTGTCTTGGTTTACTAATCGGTTATCTTTGGCAACAACCATCATGCTTAACAATTTGCTCTGGTCAATGTCTTTAGCGTCTAAACAGTTTTTGTCCATAAAAGAAGCCAGCTCACGGTCAGGGTAAAGCATGAAGCTATTTTGATCAGCACGATACATGTCACTGGCAAACAATTTATCCAACAACTCAACCGCTTGTTTAGATGATAATAGACCCGAGCTCAATACTGCAACTTGCCCTTCTAGCATAGGGTAAAGCTCTTCAACCATTAAGCTCTCACCAGAACAACTCAAGATGTTATACGCATTGTACAAACCGTCTTCACGCAAGTTGTTTGCAATCGTAGAATCTAGGACTTTTAAGCTCGCGCCCATCAATTGAACAATCGCTTCTTTCTCAACTTTCGTTTTCCCTGAGAATCCATTTACTCGGTACACGCGCTCACGATAATTAGCAGCGGATTTAGCCAGCTTAGTCAGCATTGCTTTACGCGTTTGACGAGTGACCGTATCTTGACGAATCTCTGTATTTGCCTCTGAAACGATCTGTGTAACAGAAGACATCCACTCAAACACTTCTTTGGAAATACTGTATGACGATGGTGACTTCTCTAACAGGCGCTGCATAAAGGCAACATAGCGACGCATGTAGTACAAGGTTACCATTGAGAGGCCGTTGCCAACGATAGCGTTGTTTGCATCATTCCATTCTGGACGTTGTGTATTGAGCCAAATACCACCATCAAGCACTAAGTTACTCAATTTCGCCAATAAAGGGACGAGTATCTTCTCCATTAAGTTGACCATATAAACTTCTTGGTCACCCGTCATCAACAAGCGACCGTCACTGCCTAAGCTCTTTACACGTTGCTCTGTCAATTCCTGCAAGTCTTGGTTGAACTCTACGGTATCTTTAGGGTTATCAAAGAGGCCTTGAACTCCACAAAGCTCGTAAGGCACGTTGGCATAACTAAAAATGTCACTCTCTAGTAATTCGATAAGATCGCTTTGCTCAAATTTGTCTGCTAACTCAAGGAATTTTAATAGATAAATGATTTGATGATCGCCCCAGTAACCAATGTTACTCCAAGGATCATCCGCCTCTAACAGCTCCCAATCTACACCATCTTTAGTAATTCGATACGGATTGTAACCATCCACCGTTGAAGCATTAACAAACTTAGAGATGAATGATTTGATGAACCCTGGATAACTAAGAGCCATCGCTTCCCAGTTTTGGAAAATATCACGCCAGTTGCCTTGATAAGAAAGTAAGCGTTCGCCATTTTCATCTTTAAGCTTAATCTCATAGTGGTTCCAAGGGCGACTAGGGTCACCATGACGACGTCCAAAAGTAAGCGGTAGATACTCGTAGCTCAATCGAACTAATTGAGAATCCCCTGTCGCTTTAGCGCGCGAAACTAATTCAGAATGGCTGAAAACATCCCCTAACTGATCAAAAAAGTCTTGATGGCGGCCAGCTACCTGAGAGTTGGCCTTTTCCATAGTTTTAACTACGTCAACCTTTTCTAACATATAGCCGTTTTCAAACACGCCACCACGCATGTTATTGAACAACACATTGGCATAATGGTGAACGCTGGTATTTTCTTCAGCTGTTATTTGCCACGCATCCGCGCCAGACATTAATGTGATCAATTCATCTTGATTATCTGCAACGCTCTTTTCTAAAGCTAGTGCTAGGTTAGCAGGAACAGAGAGCTCAGATTGAAGCTGACAGATATCGGAATGAGTCTTGTCTATATCAGCGACAATCGACCAAACTTTGGTTTGATGTGCTCGCAGCGTCAGAGACTTATGAACTAAATAGCTCCCTCTAACCCCTTTCGTTAAAGGTTCACTTTTAACCGCTCGACCTTTTCTGAACGCATTAACTTGAGCACTCGTCAATAAAATTTGGCTGCTTTCCGTTTCTAAGCTGAAGACTGTCGTCGCTAGCAAAGATTCAGCAGGGTCGGCTCTATCGCTCAATTTCGCGTACATGCTGAACAGAGCTAATGAACTACCATCAACTTGTTCATTCCACTTGTACGCATCAACTAATGCACTTCTTGTTTGAAGAGCTGATAACGGAGCGCCTGAAGGAAGTATATTTTGTAAGCCATCTAGTGCTTCGACTTTACGCTCAAAGCTCGCGAGGTTGGTCAGTTTTGAACGACGAATAAAGCCGTATTTTTCACTCGTATTCCAGCTGTATTGGAACTGTAGTTGCAAAGTATGGTTTATCTCTTCAAATACAATCTTGTCTCCAATCGTATTTTTATAAAGATTGCGTTCAACATCAAAAATACCATCATGGAATGTATTAAACGGTTCCCAAAGTACAACCTTGTCGCCATGTTCAATACGGAAGATGGATTTTGAGCCGGTGTTTTCCGCATTTTCATGAATATGGTCAACAGACTTGTAAGGAAAAAGCGCATTTTCCGGACGAATGCGTCCAGCTGAAAGGCTGCCTGTTGATGAAATAAATAACCAGTGATCGCTCGACGATACAACGCTAATAAAGAATGGCGTCATTTGGTCAACATTAGAGATTTGGTAGTAACGCTCACCATCTAAATCAACGAACTTGCCATCGACCTCTGGTGTTGAGTTGTAGTCTTGTTTCATATCAAAATTCCAAAAAATTCTTACACTTAAACTTTGAAAGCGCTTTCTTTTGCGTTTCAAAAAGGATTTAAAGTTTACAAATGATGACAACGAGCAAAATGCTCTTCTGCAATTTGAGTCGGTTCTGGTATTGATTGCGTGCAAAGTTTATCGGCTTTCATACAACGGCTTGCGAACGGGCAACCTACGCTACTTGGCTTCCAAGAAGGGATATCGCCTTTTTTCACGTTCATGTCACGCTTGCCCGATTTACCGACTTCTGGCACTGCTGACAACAACAACTGAGAATACGGATGTTGTGGGTTCTGAGTGACGTTGTCGCTATTGCCCCATTCGACCATATGTCCTACATACATCACCGCCGTTTTCTCAGCAAAATAACGCGCTGTCGCAATGTCATGAGTGATGTACATGAACGAAATACCATGCTTATCCTTCAAGTCAGCCATTAGGTTTAAGATTCCTAACCGCACAGACACATCAAGCATAGAGATAGGTTCATCAGCTAGGATAACTTCAGGGCTAACAGCAATTGCGCGTGCAATTGCGACACGCTGTCGTTGTCCACCACTTAGTTCATGGGGGTACTTCTCTGCGGTCTCTTTAACTGGTGTAAGCCCAACCATTTCAAGCAATTCATAAACGAGGTTCGGAATCGCTTCTTTTTCTGCTCGTTTATGGATAAGTAATGGTCGCGCAATATGGTGGTAAATCGTATGTACAGGATTCAACGAGCCAAACGGGTCTTGAAAAATCATTTGCACTTGGCGTGCATATTCAAGCTCACCATATTTTTCAATATAATCAGACAGAGGCTCACCTTTGAATTCGATATCTCCAGCCGTCTTATCGTAAATTCGGGTAAGAATTCGAGCTCCTGTGCTTTTCCCTGAGCCAGATTCGCCAACAATCGCTAATGCTTCTCCTTTACGAAGATCAAATGAAACATCATTTACGGCTCGCATCATATTGCTTTTGACTGACTGGCCAAGTGGGAAATCTTTTACCAAATTCTTAACTGATAAGATAACTTCGCTTTTATCAACGTTCTTTAAAGTATTCATAATCTTTCGCTCAAACTAGGTGACAAGATACGTGATGCCCAGTCGCAATAGCGCCCAAACGAGGCTCACTTTTAATGCACATTGAAATGCATTCGCCACATCGCTCTTGGAAGTTACATCCTTGAGGTGTATCCAAAAGGTTGACAGGATTCCCAGGGATCCCGTAGAGACGTTCTTTTGGCCCATGAATAGTCGGGAATGAAGAGATAAGCCCTTTTGTATAAGGATGCTTAGGTTCACTAAATACCGTTTTCGCATCACCTAATTCAATAAGGTTACCCGCATACATCACGCCAATTCGATCAGCAATTTCGCCCATGAGGCTTAAGTCGTGACTAATAAACAGAATAGAGAAGCCAAACTTACTCTTAAGCTCATACAGTTCATTCAAGATTTCACGTTCAACCACTACATCAAGTGCCGTTGTTGGCTCGTCCATGATGATTAGTTTAGGTTCCAGCGCCAAAGCAATCGCAATAACAACTCGCTGACGCATACCTCCACTCAGTTGATGGGGAAAGCTCGACATTCTGTCGCCATGAATCCCAACCGTTCCTAACAGCTCGACCGCACGATCGTGAGCCTGTTTATAAGGTATTTTTCTGTGCGCTAGAATAACGTCCGTTAGCTGCTCACCGATGGTAATGACAGGGTTAAGTGAGTTCATTGCGCTTTGAAAAACAATAGAAACGTCATTCCAACGGAAGTCACGTAACTGCTTGTTATTCATCTTTAAAACATCCTGCCCTTTGTAGAGTATTTCACCCTCAGAGATAAGCGCTGGTGCTTTGTGTAGGCGTGATATAGCAAAAGCCAATGTACTTTTACCGCAACCAGACTCACCGGCAATACCGAGCGTTTCACCGGGCGCAATGGAAATACTAACGTCATTAACGGCTCTTGCTACGCCATTAGGAGAAACGTAATCAACACACAGGTTATTAATTTCTAATAGATTGCTCATTATAGGCCTCGGCGTTTATCTGCTTCTTTTTTAAGTTTGTGCCACAGTTTGATGTGTGGGCCCGTACGTAATTTAGGGTTGCTCACTTGGTCAATTGACATGTTAATCAATGCGAGTCCACCACCAGTAATCGCTAACGCCAATGCAGGAACCAGCATTTCCCACCACGCTCCGGTATATAACGATGAAGAGGTCTGTGCCCAATACAGCATAGAGCCCCAACTCACTTCTGTTGCATCACCTAAACCTAAAATACCTAGACCAGCTTCAGAGCCCATTGCGTAGATAACCGTGCCTAGGAACCCGCCAAAAACAATCGAAACTAAGTTTGGTAAGATCTCTACTAAAATAATGCGGATTTTTGATTCACCCATAACTTCTGCAGAAATGATGAATTCTTTGCTTCTAATTGCCATGGTCTGTGCACGAATCACCCTAGCTCCCCAAGGCCAGGAGGTTATTCCTAACAACACGGTAATAACCAGCGAACCGACCTGCCCTAAGAATGCGGCGAGAACAATCAGCAAGGGCAACTGTGGAAACACAAGAAATACGTTAGTAACGAAGTTCAAGCGTTCATCGACTTTTCCACCAAAGTAACCAGATGAAACCCCGACGAGCACTGCTATTGTCATCGCGATTACGCCCGCAGAGATCGCAACAGTAAGCGACTTTCTTGCTCCAAATAGAACCTGGCTATATACATCACGCCCGCTACGAGTAGTGCCCATAATATGCTCAGAACTTGGTGCAATATGTGGACGTGCTACGCGCTTTTCTGGATTATGAGTCGATAATACAGGCGCAAATAACGCCCCAGCTAAGACAATCGTAAGTAAAAAAGTACCTACAATGGCTGGAGGGTTACCGTAGAAAAATGCGTAAGCTTTACCGAGAGTTTTCTTTACGTTTTTCCACGACCATTTTGGCTCACGTACTGGCATATTCGGCTGGTTAGCGGTTTTTTGAGTATCCATTAAATTATCCATCATGCGCCTCAGTTCGAGATTCTAGGGTCAAGCCAGACATATAGAAGGTCGGCAATAAAGTTAGCGGTCAGTACCGCTGTCACCAAGATAAGAAGAATGGCTTGGATAAGTGGGTAATCACGAGCAACTATGCCTTTAAGAAGGATGTTCCCCAAGCCTTGGTAGTTAAAAACCACTTCGGTCATGATTGAGCCTGCGAATGAGAATCCGATTGCCATTGCAATAGCGGTCGCAACAGGAAGGATGGCATTTCGACCAGCATAGCGAGACATAACACGATAACTACTCAAGCCTTTGGCCTCAGCCATCGTTACGTAATCTTCACCCAACACATTGATCATCGCATTACGCATATTGAAGACCCATGTTGCGATCCCAACCAGGACCATAGAGCCCATAGGCAACACAGCGTGTTTAGCCACACTAGAAATAAACTCCCATGTAAAACCTGGCTCTAGCGATGGGTCATAAGTGTATGCCAAAGGTAATAGTTCGAGTTTTAAACCGAAGAAATAGAACAACAGTAACGCGGTCACGATGTACGGGAAGTTACTAATAAATGCCAAAACTGGCGGAACAATTTGTCCAAATAGCCCTTCACGTCGATACGATGCATACGTACCAATACTGACACCAATGATAAGAGCAACAATCAGCGAACCAAGCGCTAGGAACATAGTCCACGGCAGTGCCATAGCAAGGACATCTGAAACACTTACAGGAAACATAAGCACTGAAGGTCCCAGATCAAGAGTGAATACGCTTTTCATATACGCGAAGTATTGTTCGAAAACATTGCCATCAACAAAACCGTACATTTCACGAACAGCATCCATTTGAGCAGGATCCATTCGACCTTGAGCTGCAGCGAAAAGAGCATCAACAGGATCTCCTGGCATTAGGCGAGGCAACATGAAATTAAACGAGATAGCGATTAAGAAAGCGGTAAAATAGAAGCCAAATCGGCGAATTAAAAACGACATAAAAATCTTTTAACCTAGGGGCTACAACCTAAGCTGTAGCCCTCTCAAAAATAACTTACTTAAGGTGTAGATTGTTGAGAATTATTACTCTCTTACCACCGTCGTACCATACTGGCTGTACGTATGGGTCTTTTTCACTTGGCCAACCAACAATATGTTTAGTACTGTATTGGAACCAAGTTGGGTTAGAAAATAGAGGGATAAAGGGAAGGTTTTCAGCCGTAAATTCCTGAAGTTCACTCAACACTTTCTCTTGCTGCTCTGCATCACCAATTTTGCCGAAGCTGTCGATCAATGCGTCGATTTCTGGTGAATTAACACCGTGACCAGCATGCCAAGTTTTTCCGATTCGAGACGTTGAGAAGTACTCTTGGTACGCCAAGATTGGATTTGTCGCGACCATTGACCAGTTAATTGACATGGTATATTTGCTTTCTTTCAAATTGCTGTCATATACCGCCCAATCCACAGTCTTAACGTTTGCTTTCACACCCACTTCTTCAAAGTATTCAGATACCATCTGAACCACTTGGATCCAGTCGGTCCAACCGTTTACAACCTCGATATCAAACTCAACCGTTTCCCCGTTTGCTTTGTCGCGGAATCCATCACCGTTTTTGTCAACTAAGCCCGCTTCATCAAGTAAAGCGTTTGCTCTTTCAACATCGTACTTAGTTAGATAACCATATTTCTTAGATACATTTTTATCAATGTGCGTTTCGTATAGCTCACCGATGCCACCAGCATTGAAGTTTGCGGTCGGATAACCGTAAGCAGCAATATCAACGATGGTTTCACGATCAAGAGCCATAGAAAGTGCTTGTCGTACTCTTAGGTCATCAAATGGCGCTTCTTTGGTATTTACGTAAAGGTGGATCGCATCATTCGCTGGATACCAAAAATGGTTATTTTCTTTATCCATATCGACAAATGTTGACTCAACGTCAGCAATAAAATTTGAACCCCAATCAATCTCACCTTTGATTAAGGCAGGTTGGATCTGAGAGTTGTCATTGTAAGAACGGAAGTTGATGCAATCTAAATAAGGTCTATTTTCTAAATAGTAATTTGGGTTTCGGCACAGCTCCATCTGTTGCGGTTTAATGTATTTAACCGTCGTCATTGGGCCACTACCTACCGGATTAAGGTTGGTAAACGTTGTCAGCTCTTCAACTTTCGACCAAATATGCTTTGGTACAATATGGTAACGCTCTAAGTTCCAAGCAAATGTAGAATCCGCTTCCGTCAGCTCAAACACGACGGTTCGCGCGTCAATAGATTTGATTTCTTTTAAATTACCTGAAGACCAAATACCTTTCTGGTCAAAAGCTGGTGCCTCTTTAGTCAACATAAAGCTAAAAACAACGTCGTCTGCAGTTAACTTTGAACCATCAGACCACTTCAAATTCTCTCGTAACTTAAGCGTCAATGTTTTCAGGTCAGTTGAATACTCAACCGACTCAGCCAGGCGATAATCAACATCACCTGTCATGTTGTTGAATACGACCAATGGCTCAAACATTACCCCATGCAGCAAGTCTTTAGTTGTATAAGGGTTAAAGTTTTCAACAAAGCCAGTATTGATAATTGGCACCGTTAGTGTGCCACCCTGCTTAACTTCATCTGCTTGTACAGAGGCTCCGAATAAAGCTCCAATGGCGAGCGAAGCAATCAATGTCTTTTTGTGCATCACGTTGTCCTTTTAATGATAATAACCAGAAAGAAAGCGCTTTCTTTTAACTTTAAAAAAAGGGGGTGTTTTCGTATTCACTATCGGCAACTCGCATCAAGAAACCGCTTTCTTTAGGTGGATAATAAGCCGATAGAATGATTCTTCAACTTACATTTCGGTGAAACGAACCATAGATCACAAATTTAGAATAGATTGAGAATAGAAATACACAACAGTGCCATTCGTCACATTAATTGTTCACTAACACGAAAAACAATTTAAAAACAATAAGTTAAAATTCACTAATGGTACCCCCATGGTCTTTCCTAATCGTCGAACCTCTAACCCATCAATGAACTTATGTGCTTTCTTTAAAATAGCCTTTCCGTCGCGATTCTCAACATACATAGACTGTATCTATGTATGATTCTCTCAAAAACAAAAGAAAGCGCTTTCTTGGACGCTAAACCTATGTCAGCATACCAGTCATAAAATGTAAGTTCCCCCTTAGGACAACTATGTTTAACTTTTGGAATGGCAATAAATCAGGTAAAAGACAGCACTATGAGTTGGAGCTAATTCATAGCTTGTTGAATTGGGATCCGAACGAACCTATTGTCGTTCACAGCGATAATACAGACTTTCCAAGAGCTGAGGATGAAGGAAATATATTCCGCAAGAATTATGATGTACTCGTCACGGTGGCGGGAAACCGTAAATTTGCTGATAAGCCTGCAATCAAACTCAACTCTCCAATTTGTAAAGGCTTATTAGGACACCGTATCCTGATAATTAGGGAACAAGATCAACCCACATTCCATAATATCAACAGCAATAAACTGAAATCACTTATCGCTGGAATTCCTGCGACATGGGCTGATGCTGAGCTGTTTAGAGCAAATGGATATCGAGTACTAGAGCAAGGAACGTTACCAGAGATTCTGAAACTTCTCTCAGATAAAAAATGTGATTATGTGTCACTCGGAGCCAATGAAGTTGAAAGCATATACCAAGAACATACCTATTCCCTGGATGGGTTAGTCATAGAAAAAAGTATTATGCTTTATTACCCTCTTCCTCTGGTCTTCTATGTCCACCCAGACAAGGCTCAACTGGCTCAATTACTTGAGGACAAACTGCAAGACTACAAACTCAGTGGTGATTTCGAGCTATTGTTTAACCAACATTTCGGGGACGTAGTGAGATCCATTGGATTAGAACATCGCAAAGCTATTAACCTCGTAAATAAGGAGCTACCGCCAGAGCTAAGATCATTTAAGTCTCAAGTCATCTCGTGATTATAAATAGAGGAGACTTAAAACCATGCACCTAGCTTTACAACATTAGGTGCATCCGCTTCATGCTCCTAATGTCGATATCATCAAACCATAGGCAAGATAACTAACGGCTTGCTTTTACATATAGCGGTGGATACTCAAGTCATCAGTTTTTATATCACTAGCAGAGCCACTGACCACGCTTGCCAAGATCTTTCCTGAGCCACATGCCATTGTCCAACCTAGAGTTCCATGGCCTGTATTGGTAAATAGGTTCTTGATAGGCGTCTTACCGATAATAGGCGTACCATCCGGCGTCATTGGTCTTAACCCAGTCCAGTATTCAGCCTTAGAAAAGTCACCCGCTTGTGGGAAAAGATCTTTAATCACCATATCAATCGTGGCTTTGCGTTTTTCAGGGATAAGGTAATTAAACCCCGCAAGTTCTGCCGTCCCTGCAATGCGAATACGATCATCAAATCGCGTCATCGCTACCTTGTAAGTTTCATCCATCACAGTCGAGGTTGGTGACTTATCTACATTCACGATCGGCAGTGTTAGCGAATAGCCTTTCACTGGATAAACCGGGATTGATAAATCCACTTGCTTGAGCAGCTCACGAGAGTAGCTTCCCGAAGCTACCACATAAGCGTCCGCTTTGAATTCACCTTGAGTTGTCGTAATGCTCTTTATGGTTTGGTTCTGATGATTCAAACTTACCACTTCAGTATCAAACACGAACCTAACACCAAGTTGCTTGGCCTTCTCAGTCAGCGCTAAACAGAACTGATGACAATCACCGGTTTCATCATTAGGTAAGTATAAGCCGCCCACCAGCTTGTCTTTAACATCCGCTAAACCAGACTCCACTGACAGACACTGTTCAACATCAAACAGCGAGTGTTCGATTCCACTCTCTGTTAATAGCTTCATATCCTGCTGAATAGCATCGAGTTGCTTCTCGCTTCGGAATACTTGCAAGGTGCCTTTCTGCCTGCCCTCATAAGCCAAATCTTCACTGATTCTTAGATGAGTCAGGCAATCTCGGCTGTAGTTAGCGACTCGTAACATCCGCGATTTATTCTGTGCGTACTTGACTTCATTACAGTTGGCGAGCATCTTAGTCGCCCAAGACATTAACTCTGGAGAAAGAGAAGGCTTCACTTTAAGTGGCGCATGTTCTTGGGTAAGCCATTTCATCGCTTTCAAAGGGATGCCCGGTGCCGCCCATGGTGATGAATAACCGTAAGAAATTTGCCCGGCATTCGCAAAACTGGTTTCTTTGCCACTGCTATCTTGACGATCAATAACCGTGACCGAGTGACCTTCTTTTGCCAAGTACCATGCGCTGGTCAATCCAATAACACCACTGCCAATTACAATAACTTCCATTCTCTTCCCCTAATGCCTGACAAAGCCAAATCTGTCGAACACAGCTGTCAGTCTAAAACTCGTTTCGTTAATAATTTGTAACTTATTCCGCATGTGTTGACTTAACAATAGAGGTGGCATTGACAAAACATCAATTCTACTCGAAAACAAATCCAGCAGTTTGGAAGTGTGATATTGGCGGTATTTGAAAGCTTAGGTAGGAGTCGCTAAGTAAACTGATTAAGCCTAGATATTGTAAGCGTCATGACTCAAGAAAGTGGCGTTCTCGAGTAAGAAATCTAACAAGGTTTCCGCTTGTAGCGTTAGTGCACGGCCTTTCAAAGATTGAACCTTAACCGTCGCCTTCGATAGCATCTCCAACTCGGTCGCAACCACTTCTATCTGCCCTGACTTTATCTCATCGATCACAGTGAGCTTAGGCATAAAGGTGACGCCCAACCCTGCTGAAACGAAGTTAGTCAGTGCCGTGACTGAGTTAGTTTGAAGTTTTGGCTGCAAGGTAAGATGGGAAATTTGTTCAGCCTGCTTTACCAGCCTCCCCATACCGGTCGAGTTATCGATCAAGGCGAGAGAAGCGTCTTGAATATCTTGCATTACCACTGGTGCATCTTTCATCGTAAGGAAGTGCCCCTTCGGAGCAATCAATTCGAGCGGATGACTACGCTCGACGTGTGAATGCAGTTTAGGATGAGGTGCAGACGCATAGGTGATCGCGAAATCTATCTGTTGATCTTCTAACATTTTCACGGCATCCAATGCACCTGCAATTTCAATCGATAAATTGATATCAGGGTATCGAGCCATGAAGGTTTGCATCGGTTTAGAGACCAAGTTAGTAATAAATCCTTCTCCAATCGCGATGCTAACATTACCGCCCTTGAGGTTTTTAAGCTTGGTTAGTCGAGCAAGCACTGCCGCCTCTCCACGAACAATGGAGCGATAGTAGTTCAACAGTTCGTTCCCCGCCTCAGTCAGCAGAGATTGGCGGTTGTTGCGCTCCCATACTTTCATTTCCGCTTGCGCTTCTAACTGTGTCAGCATTCGACTCATCGCGGCAGGGTCAACGTTCATCATCTTAGATGCCTTACGTAACGACCTGTATTTTGATAACGCGTTTAAGTACTCGAGAGCACGGATATTAAAGTGGTGCATTCAACTTCCTTGTAATTCAACTGACACTTAATCAAGCGTCTCACAAATTTGCTGCGAACATATATCCCAATTTATCAAGATCGTAATTGCTCTTACTAACTTGTGCACCGAGTCACTTCAAGGCACTACATCAAAGGCTGATATACGTGTTTTAGCTTGCTGTCGATAATACAAAGGCGACAACTTTCGTCATCGCCTTTGAGTTGTTACTTCTTGTAGAGCAACAATCATTTTCACTGATAGACTTAGGCATCAAGTAAAAGGTTCGGTCGAATCAAGTCATAAACACAAGCAAGTTCACTGCTGAATTCAAACTGTTTGTTGATAATGCCGCCAGCCATATGAGGGTGCCCGCCGCCAAAACCAATCCCTTTTTCATTAAGGGCCCTTCTAACTATCTTCGCGACATTGTTTTTTGAACACTCTGAACGGAGAGAGATAAAGGTCTTCTCTCTATTTCTAGCAGTGAGAACAACAATATCGAGCTCATCAACACTCAGCAAGAAATCACCTAACACGCCAAGCATATTTTTAGGGCAACCTTCAGGAAGCACAGCAAATGCTGCGTTTTTTTCACGACGTAAGCTATCGAGCATGGAATAGAAAAGTTTTAATTCATGGAACTCTACTTGATTACGACAAATTTTGTTAACCATATCATTATTGGCCTTCGCTTGAAGATACAACAATGCTTTTAGATCTGCAGTCCCTACCCCTCGGGTAAAGTTTGCGGTATCAAAACTCAGACCAACCAATAGTGCTGTCGCAATATTCTGGGGCATCTGCAGAGAAAAATAACGATAATACTCAACCATTATGGTTGCTGTTGAACCATAGTTTGAACGTATATCGGAATACCATACAAAATCAGGTGCTTTCACTTGATGGTGGTCGATCACTCCGACCTCAAGCCCCGGAAAATCGATGACATTTTTCTCACCAATACAGCCATCAACAACAATAACCTTGTCATCCGGTTGTAGTTTCAAATCTTTTGGCTGATAGATTGGAATATCTAGCCAATCTATTAAGTTCCTGAGTGACACTCGATCTATATAACCATGAAACGTAATATATGGGCGCAACCCTTTGCTTTTTAATAAGTGTGCTAAGGCGTATGCGGAAGAAATCGCATCATGGTCAGGAAAGTCATGAGCTTGAATAATGATTCTGTCATCACCCTTAAGCCGTTCTAGAAAGCTTTCGAACTTTAAATTTGCCATAATCCCACTGCTAATAAAGTTCTAGCTTGATCATAAGCTAGAACTGATGCGTTAATGGTTAACTCTTATGAATTAAACGATATTCGGTGTTAGACAAAATAGCTTCTTCTAAAGCCCCCACACCTAACGTACTGTAACCATAGAAATTAGGTTTCGCATTCAAACGTAAAGACTGTACGCTTTCTACAACGTTCTCGTCCATTGTTAAAGCGTCTACCACTTCCGAAAGCAACTTCCTGTTCTCTTGTAACATCGGCGAAATAAACTCACTCGCACCACTGATTGATGAGTACAAGTAGCCAAATTCGCCACCATTATTCTCTTCAATGTAGTAGTTACCTGTTCTTGCAAACGATGCACGGATCTCATTGACACTTTCAATAGAACTAAACGTCTGTGCAAAAAACTCAGAACCACCTGCATGCTCGAATGTTTCTGGAGCAAAGTCTTCATTTGGGAAGACCAGATAAGCGACGATCGCATTATCTCGAGTAATCGCAGAAAGGATGAAATTGTCGTCCTGGTAGTACTTAATCACATCATCCGTTGTCGCGCGCTTAATATAAACAGGCGCACCAAATGTTTGGTCTAAGGTTTCGGCAGATGAACGAATATAGATTTTGTCCAACTTTCTATGCGATGGAATGTCTGTCATTTGAGAAAGACCAAAATCGAACATCTTTTCTAGCGCATCAAAGCTGTCATTAAAGCCGCCCAAAGCAATGGAAATAACCGACACTAAGCCGATAGTGCGTGCCATACCGCCCTTCTTCTGCTCTTCCAACAGAGACTCTTGAGTGTCTTGAAGTTCTTGTAACTCTTCCTGTATATCTTTTTGAATATCCTTGTTTTGCTCTTCAGACATTTTTTAACCTTTGATCTCGTCGATTTTATCCATTAGCGCATCTGTACCATCTTCAGCCTTCTCTTGAACTCGCTCAAAAGCATCCGTGTCCATGATGCTTTCAATTTCATCGCTATAATTAAGACCAAGATAAATGCCGACACCGATAAATACTAAAGCGAAAATTTTAAACATTGCTACTCTCAATTCATTAACTGGTAATCCAAGTACATGCCAGTGACATGTACTTGGTTGTTTTGCTTAACTAATTATTACTTATACAAAGCGATACGACTGTTTACTTTCTTCAAGTAATTTTTGGTTTCGTCGTACGGCAGATTAACCACTAGCTGCTCATAGACTTGTTGAGGCGTCAGCTGGTTGATAATCTTCGATGCTTTGCCAATACTGGTGGAGCGATCTTTATTGAACGCTCTAGCCACATTACCCGCACCAGTGTTATAGGCGGCAATGACACAGTACAAACGGCTTTCGTCATTCTTTATCTTGCGAAGATACTTACTGTTTAGGATGTCTAAATAGGCCGTACCTGTTTCTACGTTGATAACTGGTTGATACAGATCCGCCACTTTCATTGGCGCGTCGATATTATGGACTTGTTTGTTAACGTCATGACCCGCACTGGTTGGTACCACTTGCATCAAACCAAACGCAGGCACGTGTGATTTCGCATCCGGACGGAACGCCGATTCCGAGTGCATGATTGCCATAATCAGTGCAGCATCAACTTCCCAGTTTTTACTCTCGTTTTCAGCCAACGCACTGTACTTGCTCGCGCGCGCTTTTAAGCTGTTCTCAGGAAGCTTAACTTTGTAACTGATCACTTTTTTCGGCTTAGCCGGGGCCGCCGCAACGTCAACGGCTGGCTTAGGCTTTACCACTTGTGGCTGTGGCGCTTTTTCGACGACTTTTTCCACAACTTCTGGCTCTGGTCGTTTAACCTCAATACCATGTTTGGCACGCATTTCGTCATACAGCTTGGTTTGCGCCGCAATACGTTCCTGAGCTTTTGCCAGTAGTGCCATTTTCTTGTTATGAGCACGCTGGTAAATGAAAGAGTCTGGAATACCAGTATCAGATAAAATCAATCGCTCGGCTTGCACATCCAACTCATTCATCTGGCTTTGCGTCTGCTGGATAACGAAGTTTTTCTCTTCTTGCTCTTTCTCCAAAGAGTAAAGCACCGCGTGGTCTTCTGCTTTTAGCTCCGCTAGCTCAACGTTTTGACCAGCAACCTCAACCGGAATGTTTTTAACAAGCGCTTTAATCTCTTCAGGGCTGCTATCTTCATCCACCAATACAGATACTGTTGCAGTATTGGTTTCGTAGTCGACTGAAGTTTTCACCTGATCGTCTTGAGAGTAATCCACCTGCTTGGTTTGAGATGAAACCTCACCCTCGCCCCATGTCTTGATTAGATCGGTTCTGCGCTCATCGAGGTTGTTAGTATATTCATCACGCCAAGCTTCGTACTCATCCAAATAAGCATTAACGTAAGCATGAAACTCTTTGACTTTGTCTTCTTGAGACTGGCTTGCTTTGGCAACAGCATTGTTTAGCTGCTGCTTTTGTTCTTCTGACACAGCAAATGCCTGAGAACTAATAGCTGCCGAAATAACTACAGCTAACACGGTCTTATTGATCATTTTGTACATAGTTCACTCCCAGAGTGTATAGAGACAAAAGGCCACTCAAATGGCGGCCTTTTTCACTAATACTAATCGCGGTTCCGTTCGCGGTTATTTTTTCAATGCATCGAACGCCGCCGCAAGGTCTGCTGCCGCTTTCTCATTGTTGAATTGATCCCACAAAGCAGAATCTTCACCACCAACTTCATCAATTACTTTGTTCATATTCGCATCGTATGCAGCTTGGTCCATACCGACTAGAACGTACAAGCCGCCCGTTGGGCTTGCTTGGCTTACGATAATGCGGCTGCTAGTAAGCGTTTTATTCACGACTGTCTTAGTGATGTTCTCGAATGTCTCTTGAACATCTTCAGTCACTAGCGTTATACCCTCTGCTGCCGATGTAGAAGTCACACCTTCAGTAGCCGCTTGGAATAGGTTGCTCACGTCAGTTTCAAACTCAGCTGCAAGGTTTACACGAGCATCATTGACTGCAACTTTTCGCATAACGCTCATACCAGCTGCACTCTTCTTGGAGTAGCCTTTTGCCGCTGCAGCGATATCGCTTGGTATCACATCACAAATCCAACCCGGCGCAGATACGGTAGGTGCATCTGGGAAAGTACATGGAGCGAAGTTTTGCGCTTCCTTAACCGTCGCGTTGTTGCTCTGACAGCCAGCTAGAACTGCTACTAGTGAAGTTGCAATAAGTAGTTTTTTCATAAATTAAAATTCGTTCTTTAAGTTTTCGACATGACATGATGGATCCAACAGAGGGCAGTCAATGCTTGATGCATCTACCTTACTAATTGTTCCTTGCTTAACTTTCAGTGATACTTCTTCATCAATTACCACCCAAGAATACTTGTTAGTTACAGCATTTTGCTCATTATTTACAACGTAGCCTTCACCGATTGGGTGAATTTCAGTTTCGCCTTCCATAGATTTCATAGCGTTAGAGAACAAAATATCTGCGCCTGGTTTAATCTTCTGGTTTTTACCCATCGCAATGCGTACTTGTGTGCCCGCCTCACATTGGCGCATCTCAAGAACAGGTGCACTTGCCGCTAGCATTTTGTTAAGTTCGGTAGAGTAATTGACCGCTTCTGCTGCTGCTTTAGCCGCCATGGAGCCATAAGTCGCGTTACTAACAGGACAACGTGAATTATTTGTTTCCGTAGAGGAATACTCGTCGCCTTCAAGCTTGATTCGCTTAACAACTTCCATACTTGGCAGTACAACAACTTTTGCTACCGCTTCTACGTCAAAGTCGTAGCTACATGAAGGCGCGATTTCCACTGTTTCGCCATCATCGTTTTTATATGTGCGGCGCTCGCTAAACGATGTACTTAGGTCAGCGTGTGTAACCTCCGTAATAATCGCGTAATCGGCGATTGGTACACCTTTAGTGCTTAGGCGACCGCTCTGCTCGGCCAGTTTAATTTCACCTTTTACTTTGTTGGCAATTTTGCGATCAACAAGATTTGCACCTGTCTCGTCAATCTGTGTCTCTATTGCATTTCGCATTGCTGACTGGATTTTTTTCGAAGCAGAGTTTTCAAAATCAATGTCGACAGGTAGAACAACAACCTTCATATTTTCTGAAGATGGGATTTGAATTTCAGCAGTTTCAATATCAACACGCGTATCAGGAGTACAAACAACATCTTCCTTGATAACACAGCCAGTTAAACCAGTGATTACAGCACTAGCCATTAACGTTTTCTTTAACATATATTCTCTCCCGAATATGTTTATTTTATTTTTCTAGGATTAGAGGTTCGCTATTTAATTAAGCCCAGCGCAGTCCAAATCCCTTTCTCTTTTATTTGCTCATCAAAGTGGCGAGCAGCCCCTTCGTCGGCATATTTGTAGCTAGTTACAGAGTTTCCTGTAGAGATGATTTCACTACGAGACACTGTTTTAGATTTGTTATTTACAATTTTAACATTAGAGACCAAGGTTGAAATATACGCGTCTCCGACTTTGTTTCTTCGACGCTCAGAATCCACTTTCAACACATGAGTTTGGTTTTTGTTCTTTGAAGTTGATGTCACGATATTGAACTCTGATAACTGGTTCCCCAGCAGTTCAATTGCTTTTCTTGACTCTCTATCTGAAGAGAGACGGATGTTAATTTGGCTGCTTAGTTTTTGGTGTGTAATAGTCAGCTGTTCGATCTCGCTGATGTCAGCTTTATAACTAGGCTTCAGAGATGAAAGCATTGCGATACGCACAGAAGCATCGTGTTCAGTTTGATAAACACTGCGATTGTCTAACCACCAAAGTAATTTATCTTCGTGAGAAAGCGCATCAAGTTCGATTTGAGATTTACGGTTTAGATCTTTTATTTCGCGAATCAACTGTTGAGTCACGAGTGACTTTTTCACTCTTACTTCGACAAACGCACCAAGATCATTCTCTTCCATTTGTACATATTCGATACCATTTAAGGTCAAGGATTCAGTCTTAGTATTAACTTTGTTGTCAACTAGACTATTTGAAAAACCCTTACCATTAGTTTCTCGAACGGTGTCTCTCATGTAAAAAGACGACTCGACTTGAGTCCATAACTTTTCGTTGATGTTGTTTACAGCAATTTTTTTCGCATGAGATAGAGTTCGCGCTTGAGAAGCTGCATAAATGTACTCGTCACTGTCTACTTTAGGCTTTAGATACCATTCAGGTTTTGTAGATTGACAGCCAGAAAGAACAAGCAACGCGAATAGCGCTATGAAAAAGCGAACTATTTTTTTATTTGAAGACATTTGGAACCAACATCGAAAAAGTTTGTCGCAATCTTATATCCTCAAAATTAAACATTCAAACGACCAGATTTATAGTTCGATTCATTTCTGAGTTAAATATATAAATTTCCATTGATCTCACGCATCAAATTTATACAAAACCTCCGTTAATTAACAAAAAAGACAATACAAAGCATTGATTTTTAGATAGTTGATATAAATTATAAATTACACAATAACCCTTTACTTTCCATTGATAAAAACGTGAACAAAGTCTTAAAAAAACCGAATTTCAGTTCAAAAAAAACACATAACCTCTACTAAAAAAGTGATATTTATTCAATAAAAGTGAGATACTGATCTCAATGACAAATTTGATATTAACAGCAGATTTTGGTCTCTACCCTAAATAAAGATACCAGACAGGCACTCGAAAAATGAAACTCCGTTAATCATAATAATGTTAATAAATGACTATCGCGCGGTATTTACAGGAATTATCTGTCTATTTTTTATGCTAATACTGATGAAAATAAGGTCTAATTAAATGGATATCAGAAATATAGACCATTAGCGGATAAATAAGGAGGGGAAGTAGATCTTGTGGGAAGATAAATTATTGTTAGTTTCTATTTAAATCGAACCAAGAAACCAAATAAAACACCAACAGACAATGAATCCTTATTAAAAATAACCTTCATAGACAGAAAATACAGATACCACCTTATGGGTAGTTTCACTTTTGTCCATGAAGGATTTGAGTCTGTCTGACTATTTTAGCGCAAGTAACTTATCGACAAACTCTGAGAAACCGTACCCGCCGGGCTTGCTCATCACCACTGATGGATGATGCTCAAGTCGCGCCCAGTAATGCTGGATATTTGCCACACCGACACTGTTAGGCAAAATTTCAAACATGTATTGGTCATTCATCGAGTCACCGACATAGCAACTACGCTCGACTATCTCTTGATCAGATAACCCCTTATCTTTGAGAAAAGCGGTCGATGTCGCTTTTTTAGAGTGCTCACCATACCAAGCATTGATGTGAATTGAGCTTGCTGTGGCATGTGCACCTAACACGTGAATCTTAGAGACTATCTCTTCAATAATCGCATCATCGACTTTGGGACGGTTTTGACCGATGTCTATCGCAACTTCACACAAGCGGTACGACTGATCGAGCGTTAAACTGAGCTCTGGGTAATCGCTCAAAATAGCTAAAACTTGTTCTTTCAGTTTGCTCTGATTAGCACTGACTTCTGGCAAAGGGGTATCAGATCGCAATGTCAGATAACCGTTTTTCTTTTCCATAATGAAGGCGCCATTCTCGCCGAGAACCGCATCAACAGGCCACAGCTGAGAAATATGATCACACCACCCTGCACATGCGCCCGTTACCGCAACTACTTTTTTCCCTGAATCACGTAGCTTGCTTAACGCAATCAAGGTTTCAGGAGGCAATTGACCTTGCCACGTTAAGGTGTCATCCACATCGGTTAACACCCAATCTATCTTTTTCCAATTTTGGTTCAATTCATTCGATACCGAATTCATTTCTACACCTCTAAACAATCAATCACTAAACAGTGTTAAAGCAAATTCGGTAAAAACATCACTAAGCTTTCAGAGAAAGTCAGCAACATCAGAACCGTAAGTAGTGCTAGCAACAACGGAGCCACTTCTCTTACGAAGTCGACCATACGAACTTTTAAAATCGAGCAAACCGTAAACATCATCGAACCAAATGGCGGAGTCACACCACCAATCATGATATTCACAATCACAATAATGCCGAAGTGAGCCGGGTTAACGCCTAGGTTAAGCACAGCTGGCAATAGTAATGGCGTGAGTATGATCATCGCAGCACCGCCTTCGATGAACATGCCAACCACTAACAGCAGTACGTTAATCAACAACAGCAAGACGAGCTTGTTGTCGGTAAGTTCAATCAACGCAGACGCAACATTGTGTGGGATCTGCTCTAGCGTCATGTAGTAACCAAAGACCATGGCACCGATAATGATGAACATGACACTACTGGTGCCTTGCACTGTTTCACGCATGATCAGCGGGATATGGCGGAAGCCCAGTTGACGATAGACAAAGATGCCAATAATCGCGCAGAGTAATACAGCAATCGCACCCGCTTCAGTAGGCGTGAACAAGCCAAAACGCATGCCTAAAATAATGCCAAATGGGATCAGCAGTGCCGGTATCGCTTTCAGGAAATAATGAAAGCGCTCTTTAGCAGAAGCTGGCTCAGAACGCGACGGTTTGTAACGACGTTTGCGAGCGATGAACGCGATCGTCACCATCAGCGACAGCGCCATCAAAAATGCCGGAACGTAACCCGCAATAAACATTTGATGGACCGACACATTCGCTAATAAAGCAAAGATGATTAGGTTGATACCCGGTGGAATCACAGGGCTGATACTTGATGAAGCAGCTGTTACAGCGGCCGTGAATGGTAAGTCGTAACCACGCTTGGTCATCTCAGGAGCAAGAATCTTAGACTGCATCGCCGCATCCGCATTTGCAGAACCAGAGATACCGCCCATCAGAGTACTCAATGCTACATTCACTTGAGCAAGGCCACCGGTTTTGTGACCAATCATAGAATCAGCAAAGGCGAGTAAGCTCTTACTGATCCCCGCATAGTTCATCACCGAACCCACCATGATAAAGAACGGAATAGCCAACAACGGAAAAGACTCAGCAGAGCTAATAAAGCGCTGCATCACCAAGCTCACCGGAATAGAGTCATTGATAAAAAGAAAGTAAACCATCGCCGATGCAATCAGAGAAAACGCGATGGGGATGTTCAAAAGAAATAGAACAAACAGAATAAGGATTGGAAGATAGCTTTCCATGAATCGTACCTACTTAGAAGAGCGCTTTAGAGAAGCGACATCGTTCGCAATAAATCGAACGGTGTGGATCGCCATCAATGAGAAACAAAGCAACAACACGCCATTGATAACAAAATATGATACGCCCATGACTGGCGTTACCTTGTTAGATAACATGAGATATTGATAACTCAGAACTGCCATTAAGAGGTTCAGAGCCAGTAGGAAAACGGAAACACATAGCCTAAATGGGATTTTTGCTTTTTCTGGCAACATGGCAACCACCACGTCCACACCCATGTGAAGCTTGTGTTTGTAACAGGAGCTAATCCCTAAGTAGACAGCCCAAATGAAGCAAATAACCGACAACTCTTCGCTCCACGGGACAACAAAGCCAAATCCATAACGCAGGACGACGTTAACGATAACAACCAAAACGGTGATCGATATAGCGATAGAAGCGAGGATTTCTTCAATATTTTTCAATAAAAACAAAAGACTTCTCCAGCGAAATACCGAATACAACGTGGGTATTTCAGGAATAAAACGGCCTAAGAATAGTTAGGCCGTAATCATTAACTAATTAATTGACGTATGCAGGATTACTGTGCAGCTCGGATCGTTTCTAGCTCTTTCATGATCGTCGCGTGTATACCTTCACTCCAGCTTGGGAACTGGTTGTACACATCTGCCGTCAACTGGTTGAACTCTTCAGAATTCACTTCATTGAAGGTAACGCCTAGCTCTTCAAGTTTCTGAGTGTATTCAACATCCAATTTAACTAGCTCAGCAGTGTTAGATTCAGCGCCAGCCTCTAGCTCTTCGTTGATGATCTGTTGTTGCTCTGGCGTAAATTTGTCCCAAAGCGTTGGTGAAATGTAGATACCCACTGTGCCAAGGAAGTGCTTAGTCAAAGACATGTTCTTAGCCACTTCGTAGATCTTGGTTGAGTACATTGTCAGGATAGAACCTTCAAGACCGTCAACAACGCCTTGTTGAACACCTGCATAGGTCTCAGGGAATGGAAGAGAAGCTGGAGCTGCGCCCATTGCTGAAAGTGTGCTAATGAACAGCTGACTTTGTGGAACACGAATACGCATGCCTTTCATGTCATCAGAGTTAACGATCTCTTTATTGGTGATCATGTGGCGGAATCCAAACATGTAGTCTGCATTCAATACTTTGATGCCTTTCTCTTCCGCTTTAGTCTTAAGGCCAGCGACGAAATCAGTGTCCATCATCGCTAAGTATTCATTGTAGGTGTTGTACAGCATTGGACCTGCAAGTGCAGCAAAGTCAGGCACGTAATCACCTAGATAAGTCAAATCCTCTACGGCAATCCAGTTGGCACCGTTAACCACTTGTTCCAAGTTATCTTTGTAAACAGGCAATTGGCCACCAGGGAAAACTTTAATGTTTACCGAGCCATCGGTTCTTTCTCGAATTTTGTCGGTCGCTTTGATTAGCTCTTGTGTAAGCAGCTCATTTTGAGTGAACACAAGGCTCATGTTGATATTGATCGGCTCGTCTTTAGCTTCAGAACCAGCCTTGTCAGCTTCACCACAACCAACAAGCAGCGTTGCCGCCATAATTACTGTACCTAATAGCTTTTTCATTTTTTATCACCTTTATGTGGCTATCGTTTTCTAAATATAGAGGGGGTTATTAAGTTTTCGTAGAGTATGTGAGTGAATTATTACATTCATATGAACATTAATCTTACCGACTTGAACATTGTGAGTATAAGGTCTCACTATTATATAAACTCTGTACAACACCTTTTAGCTAGCTCTCATTTAAAATAAGTAGATATAGCGGATAGATAATAAATCTGTAATAAAGTAGAGCTACTGTTTCCTGAATTTTCAAATGAACATCGAGATTGAATTATGATCACAGGCCACCGCGGTGCCGCGTCTTTAGCACCTGAAAATACGTTAGTGAGTATTGAACAAGCAGAGAAAGCTGGTGCTAAATGGATTGAAATTGATACCCAGTTGAGCGCTGATGGCATCCCTATGCTTTTTCATGACAAGACAGTCAATCGTTGTACTAACGGAACGGGCAATATCGCCGATTTAGACTTAACCACACTCAAGACCTTAGATGCTGGTAGTTGGTTTGGTAGCGAATTCGCGGGGACAACGATTCCTACTTTGAGTGAAGCGTTCGACAAATGCCTAGAACTTGATGTAACTCTGAACCTTGAGATCAAAATTTACGACGATAAGGCTATTCAGCCTCTAGTTGAAACAGTGATCGCACTGATTGAGCAAAAGCAGTTCCCTATTGAAAAACTGCTCATCTCAAGCTTCAAAAAAGAGGCGCTAAGTCTTTGCCAACAGATGATGCCAGAGGTTAAACGTGGTTTTATCTGCGAAGTGTGGAACGATTTCAGCCTAGAATCCCTTCAATCACTTGATCTTTACAGCATTCATATCGATCACCGCATTCTTGATGAGAAAATAGCAAAAGCGATCAAAGCTTCAGGCGCAGTTCTTAAAATATGGACTCTGAACGATCCACAATTGGCGGCTAAATATTTTAACCTTGGCGTCGATAACATCATCACTGACGTACCAAACCAATTTTAGTGGGCTTCTATGGAACTGAACCATCGCCAGAAAGAAATACTCGCAACGCTTAAAGCAAACCAAGATATTCAGATTGACCACTTAGCCGAGTTGTTTTCTGTCACTACTCAAACCATTCGCCGTGACGTAAACCACCTGTGTGAGCAAGGTCTAGCGCGTAGAGTGCACGGAGGCGTGAGCCTACCTACTACGCTCACGAACACGAGTTATCGATTCCGCGCTGGCGTTGAGTCAGAAACAAAAGACAGTATTGCGATGGCGGTTGCCGATGCGATACCTGAAGGCTCAACGGTTATGATGGGCATTGGTACCACCGTCACTCGAATTGCGCAGTATTTGTTGGCAAAGCCCGCGTTACGAGTGATCACCAATAACCTACAAGTGGCCCGTATCTTAGAAGCAAACGAGCAAATTGAAGTGTATTTGGCCGGTGGTTTGTTCAGACGAGAACACCAAGACATGGTGGGCAGTAGCGTGGTCCACTTCTTTTCCGATTTTGAAGCTGACATTGGCATCTGTGGGTGTGGCTCAGTAACAGACAGTAATTTCGCTATGGAACATGAGCAAGTTGAGGCTGACCTATCCAAATCAATCATAAAGAACAGCCGTGAAAGCTGGCTTGTCGCGGATGCCAGTAAATGGGGACGCTTTGCCGCTCTAAAGGTAGCGTCACTGAATGACTTTGACCGCATATACACCAATAGCAGCCAATTACCTTCGGAGCTAAACATACACTTAGTAGAAGACGAAACGCATGCTTAGATACAAAGTGCTAACTATTTCAAAATAGCTAGCAATCTAAACAAATAACTTTAGGCATCAAGCACTAGACTTGGTCGGATCAAATCATAGATGTAATCTAGTTCATCACTTTTCCGAATCTGGCTGTTGATGATGCCACCAGCCATGTGAGAATGCCCACCTCCAAAGCCGATCCCTTTATCGTTCAGTGCCCTTTTAACTATATTTGCGACATTGTTATTGGAACACTCTGAACGAAGAGAGATAACGGTTTTCCCATGACTCCTAGCAGTGAGCACTACGATATCAAGCTCATCAACACTTAATAGAAAGTCACCTGATACACCGAGCATATTTTTAGGACAACCTTCAGGAAGCACCGCAAATGCTGCATTTTTTTCACGGCGTAAGTTAGTCAGCATTGAATTGAAAAGTTGCAATTCATGGAACTCAACCTGATCACAACAAATTTTGTTGACCATGGCATTGTCTGCCCTCTCTTGAAGGTACAGCAGTACTTTCAGATCAGCCGATCCTGCAGCCCGAGTAAAGTTAGCGGTATCAAAGCTCAAACCGACCAATAGTGCTGTTGCTATTTTTTGTGGCATCGGCAAAGAAAAATAGCGGTAATACTCGACCATCATGGTTGCTGTAGCGCCATAATTTGCTCGCACATCGGAGTACTATACACAATCAGGTACTTTGACTTGGTGGTGATCAATCACTGCGATTTCTAAACCCGGAACGTCAGTAACGTTCTTTTCACCAATACAGCCATCAACAACAATAATCTTGTCGTCAGGTCGTAGCTTCAAGTCTTTTGGTTCATAGATTGGAATCTCCAACCAATCGATTAGATTCCTAAGTGACACTCTATCAATGTAACCATGAAAGGTAATAAACGGATGAAAGCCCTTCTTTTTTAATAGATAAGCCAGAGCGTACGCCGAAGACAATGCATCATGGTCAGGGAAGTCATGAGCTTGGACAATGATTCGTTTATTGCCTTTGAGTCTTTCTAGAAAGGTATCGAATTTTGAATTTGCCATAATCCAACTGCTGATAAAAGCTCTAGCCGTGTAAGAAGCTAGAGCTGATGTGTTAATGCTTAACTCTTATGAATCAAACGATACTCTGTGTTCGATAAAATCGCTTCTTCGAGGGCGTCGACACCTAATGTACTGTAACCATAGAAGTTTGGTTTGGCGCTCAATCTCAAAGACTGGACGCTCGAAACGACATCTTCGTCCATCGTTAACGAGTCAACTACTGCGGCAAGCAAATTCCTATTGCCTTTTGTCATTGGCGTAATAAATTCACTAACGCCACTGATTGAAGAATATAGGTAGCCAAACTCTCCGCCGTTGTTTTCTTCAATGTAATAATTACCGGTTCTAGCGAACGACGCTCGGATTTCATTGACACTTTCAATGGCATTAAAAGGCTGATTAAAAAACTCAGAACCACCTGAATGTTCTCGTGTTTCAGGTACAAAACCTTCATCAGGGAAGACAAGATAAGCGA
Organism: Vibrio sp. 10N.286.52.F8; assembly: GCF_041468745.1. Taxonomy (NCBI): domain Bacteria; kingdom Pseudomonadati; phylum Pseudomonadota; class Gammaproteobacteria; order Vibrionales; family Vibrionaceae; genus Vibrio; species Vibrio sp. 10N.286.52.F8. The sequence continues at coordinate 5,095 of NZ_JBFRJF010000019.1, read as the reverse complement.
CAATGGCATTATCCCTAGTAATCGCAGACAGTATGAAATTATCATCTTGATAATATTTGATCACATCATCACTGCTTGAACGTTTTATATACACCGGTGCGCCAAACGTTTGATCCAACGTCTCAGCGGATGAACGAATATATATTCTCTCTAGCTTTCTATGAGATGGAATATCCGTCATTTGAGAAAGGCCAAAGTCAAACATCTTTTCCAATGCATCAAAGCTGTCATTAAAGCCACCTAAAGCAATAGAAATAACCGAGACCAAACCTATAGTACGAGCTAGGCCGCCCTTCTTTTGCTCTTCTAGCAGTGATTCTTGCGCATCTTGGAGCTCTTGTAATTCCTCTTGAATATCTTTAGAAATATCAGCACTCTGTTCTTCCGACATTTTTAACCTTTAATCTCATCAATTGTATCCATCAATGCGTCTTTTCCGTCTTCAGCACGTTCCTGCACTCGCTCAAAAGCATCGGTGTCCATGATATCTTCAATTTCGTCGCTGTAATTAAGGCCTAGGTAAATACCAATAGCGATGAAAAATAAAGCAAAAATCTTAAACATATTTAATCTCACCTTTTCAAAAAGTTTTACTTATATAATGCGATACGACTGTTCACTTTCTTCAAATAGTTTTTGGTTTCATCGTATGGCAACTTCGCAACTAGGTGGTTGTACACCTCTTCTGGCGTCATTTTGTTGATCACTTTGGATGCTTTGCCGATACTCGTTGATCGATCTTTGTTGAAGGTTCGGGCAACATTACCAGCGCCAGTGTTATAAGCCGCAATCACACAGTACAAACGACTTTCATCATTCTCAATCTTGCGCAGATATTTACTATTTAGAATATCCAAATATGCGGTACCGGTTTCCACATTGATAACAGGCTGATACAAATCTGAAACCTTCATTGGTTCATCGATATTTCTAACTTGTTTGTTCACGTCATGCCCTGCACTCGTCGGCACCACTTGCATTAGGCCAAAGGCGGGAACGTGCGATTTCGCATCAGCACGGAAAGCCGATTCCGAGTGCATGATCGCCATGATCAAGGCCGCATCGATTTCCCAGTTTTTACTCTCTTTCTCAGCTAAGGCACTGTACTTGCTTGCGCGCGCTTTTAAGCTATTTTCAGGAAGCTTAACTTTATAGCTGATCACCTTCTTCGCCTGAGCTGGCACAGATGTGACTTCCGCAACCGACGTTGACGCTTCAGCTTTGGGTTTCAACTTCGCAGTTTTTACGGTCGCTTTTTCTGCTACTTCTTGGACAGGTGTAGCCTCGACCTTTGTGACTTGTTGTGGCTTTTCAGCAATGAACTCAGGTCGCTCAATCTTGATGCCAAATTTAGCTCGCATGTCATCAAAAAGCTTTGACTGCGCTGCAATACGATCTTGCGCTTTTGCCATCAGCGCCATCTTTTTATTGTGAGCACGCTGGTAGATAAACGATTCTGGAATCCCAGTATCTGATTGAATTAATCTCTCCGCCTGAACATCGAGTTCATTCATTTGGCTTTGAGTTTGTCTAATAACGAAGTCTTTCTCTTGCTGCTCTTTTTTCCAAGAGTACAAAACCTCATGGTCCTGAGCTTTCAAAGCTGATAGCTCTACCACTTGCCCTGCAACTTCTACCGGGATTCCCTTTACAAGATCATCAATCTCTTCTGCACTGCTGTCTTTATCAACTAAAACAGAAACAATCGCCGTATTATTTTCGTAATCCACAGCGGTTTTAACTTGATCATCTTGCGAGTACTCAACTTGTGTGGTTTGAGAAGAAACCTCCCCTTCACCCCACGTTTTAATAAGATCGGTGCGGCGGTCATCAAGCCTATTGGTGTATTCGTCACGCCATTTTTCATACTCATCCAAATACGCATTTACATAAGCATGGAACTCTTTGAGGGTTTCTTCTTGGGATTGACTTGCATTGACCACTGCATTATTTAACTGCTGTTTTTGGTTATCTGACACTGCAAGCGTAGGGAAACTAATTGCCGCAGAGATTGCGATAGCTAACCCTGTTTTGGTGATCGTTTTATACATAACTAACTCCGAGATTGCATTGTCTCGTCCTAAAATACATAGAAACAAAAGGCCACTCAATCGGCGGCCTTTTTCACTTTAACTAATCGTCATACCACGATTATTTTTTCAACGCATCGAATGCCGCTGCAAGATCTGCTGCTGCTTTCTCGTTGTTGAATTGATCCCAAAGTGCAGAATCTTCACCGCCAATTTCGTCGATAATCTTGTTCATATTCGCATCATAAGCCGCTTGATCCATACCAACTAGTACGTACAAACCACCAGCAGGGCTAGCTTGGCTGACAATGATACGGCTGTTTGTAAGCGTTTTGTTCACTACGGATTTAGTGATATTTTCAAACGTCTCTTGAACGTCTTCTGTTACTAACGTTACACCTTCAGCGGAAGAGGTGGATGTTACGCCCTCTGTCGCAGCCTGGAATAAGTTACTTACGTCAGTTTCGAATTCAGCGGCAAGGTTTACACGCGCATCATTTACAGCAATCTTGCGCATAACACTCATACCAGCCGCACTTTTCTTTGCGTAACCTTTCGCAGCAGCGGCCAGATCTATAGGAATCACGTCACAGATCCAACCTGGAGCAGATACGGTTGGAGCATCAGGAAAAGTACATGGCGCAAAATTTTGAGCCTGTTCAACCGTGCTGTTGTTGCTTTGACAACCAGCAAGAGCGGTAACGAATGATGCTGCAATAATTAGTTTTTTCATCTTCAATACTCTTAACAGTCGAGTTAATCCAGGATGCATTCAAGATCAGTCCAGTGACATTTTTCTGGAACAATCTTACCCAGAGAGCCCGCCTCAACTCTCTTGGCAGTCTCTTCATCTATCGATACCCAAGAATACTTTGGCGTAACTGCGTTGTGTTGGTTATTTACTACGTGACCTTTGCCGATAGGAAAAATCTCAACGTCGCCCTCATTAGACTTCATTGCTTTAGAAAACAAGACTTCTGCACCTGGTGTCACTTTTTTGTTAGTGCCCATATTGAGTTTAACCATGCTGCCGTGTTCGCACTGGCGAAGCTCTGATACTGGAGCACTTGCAGCTAACAATTGCTTAAGATCGTAGGTATGTTCTACCGCTTCAGTAGCCGCTTTGCTTGCTAAACTTTGATACTGTCCGATGGTGATCGGGCATTCAGAATCACTCTCTTCGACCGTAATTTGCTCATCGCCTTCCATTTCAATTCGCTTAATTAGGCTCATACTTGGAACAGCTACCACTTTTGTTACTGCTTTTACGGTTACTTCAAACTTACACTCAGCCGGATAGTGTTTAACTTCACCATCATCTTTTTCACGCTCGCGCTCTTCTTTATATTTGTATGTAAGATCAGATGCAGTAATCTCTGTGATCACAGCGATATCAGCAACAGAAGCTCCTTTAGTGTTGTAACGACCACTTTGTTCGGCAAAAACGATTTCTTTCTTGAGTTTGTTTGCTAAGCTTCGGTCAACAAGCTCTGCGCCTGACGTAGATATTTGTGTTTCAAGCTCATTGCGCATAGAACTAATGAGTTTAGTTTTCGCTTCGTCCTTAAAGGATATACTTGGTGAAAGAACGATCACTTTTATATCTTCTGTTGATGGAATTTCAACTTCTGATTTTTCTATTTCTACTCGTGTATCTGGGGTACAAACCTCAACTGCAGGACTAGCACAGCCAGCTAGAGTTGCAAGCACAGCAGTAGCCATCAACGTTTTTCTTAACATTATTTCTCCGAATATCATCAGTTAATTATATTTCCAGGTGGAGGAACCGAACTTATTATTTGATTAAGCCTAATGCCGTCCAAATCCCTTTTTCTTTTACTTGCTCATTAAAATGGCGAGCAGCGCCTTCATCCGCGTACTTAAAGCTTGTTACTGAATTACCCGTCGATATAATTTCACTACGAGAAATTGTTTTTGCTTTCGTGTTGATCACTTTAACGTCTGAAATCAGTGTCGAAATAAAAGCATCTCCCACTTTATTTCGTCGGCGCTCTGAATCAACGTGTAGTACGTGAGTTTGGTTTCTTCTCTTGGAAGTTGAGGTGGCAATGTTAAATTCCGATAATTGCTTGCCTAGCAACTGTGTCGCTTTCTGTGAATTTCTGTCATAAGAAAGACGGATATTAATTTGGCTACTTATATTTTTATGAGCCGCTAGAAGTTTATCGATAGAACGAGTATCGACTTGATATCCTGGTTCTAAAGGCGCAAGCATTGCTGTTCTTACCGAAACCTTATGCGGCAACTGGTAGGCACTTCGGTTGTCTAACCACCATAACAATTTATCTTGATGCTGAAGCGCGACAAGCTTTGCTTCAGAGTTATTATTCATCTCGTTTATTTCACGAATCAATTGCTGCGTTACTAAGGATTTTTTAACCCGAACCTCTACAAAAGCACCAAGTTCACTCTCTTCCATTTGCAGATATTCAATACCATTGAGGGTGAGTGATTCGGTTTTTGTGTTTACTTTGTTATCTACTAAGCTATTTGAAAAACCAGATCCATTCGTTTCACGTGCGGTTTCTCGCATATAAAAAGAAGATTCGACTTGAGTCCAAAGCTTTTCATTGATGTTATTGACCGCTATTTTTTTTGCGTGAGATAAGGTCCTTGCCTGTGCCACTGCATAAATATACTCATTTGTATCTACTTGAGGTTTTGAATACCAAGTTGGTTTAATCGATTGGCAACCAGTAGTAAATAAAAGTCCAACAACTACAGAGAACACTAGAAGCTTTTTTATATTTGAAAACATATGGCACTAAGGTCTAATAAATTTCCCGGCATGTTATAGCGCCATTTAATAACATTCAAATCGCCACTTTGAGAGAATGGTTTATTTTTAACCATAAAATGTATATTATTTAAATAACCATGAATAAGTACCCCCTATTCAAGAAGAACAACTAACACTATAAGTAACTGATATTTATAACCTTATATTTAATGCAAGAAAACATAAAAACCGTAAAATTTAATTTTATTTATTATCGTTAAAATGGGTAGAGAACAAAAGACAAACCAAAAAACGATCAATAAAT
>NZ_JBFRJF010000018.1:0-89853 GCF_041468745.1 Vibrio sp. 10N.286.52.F8 | reverse complement strand
TGCTTATTATCCATACAAAGCATTTAAGACGGATTCTCAACGCTTGGCAATTTCAGCTTAGGTCGGCTTTAGTGCTAAAAGTGGCAAGGTTTAGGCTTGGGTGGTCGCGTTGTTCACCACTTAATGCGGCTTGATACCGCAATCAATCATCTAACCTTTTCATAGCTTTACGGTAAACATCGCTACGTTCGCGTTTTCCGACTGCTAAGACGGTTACAATGATGACATCGTCTTCAACTTTGTAGACGAGACGGTAGCCCGATTGGCGCAGCTTAATCTTATACATGTTGTCAGCTCCAGAGAGTTTTGAAGCCGGAACATGCGGGTTATCTAAACGCTCGATTAGCTTTTTTTTAAATTGTTGTTGAAGCGTTGAGCCAAGCTTTTTCCACTCTTTGAGTGCACTCTTTTTAAAGTCGAGTTTATAGGTCATCAATATTTACCGAAATACTCTCTTCAGATTCACGCTCTTTCGCAATAGTTAGTAGTTCAAGATCTTCGAGTCTGTCCATCATCATTTCGTACGCTTCGGCTGGTACGCAATAAAATGCTGGCTCATTTCGGTTCAGTACAGCAACAGGTTCACCGTAAGCACTAGTTGCAACTTTCATAGGGTTAGCTTTCAACTCAGTAATGCTTGCAGCAACATCGGCTAAAATTCTAGTGGTCATTTAATAGGTCTCTTAAGTGGTCTTTATTTTGGTCATTTTAGCCTCAATCAAGCGGTATAACAAGTTGCTTAAGAGTGATTCGCAACACGTGGCATTTTTACTATGCGTTGGTTTATGTGTTTAAGGTATTATGCGGAGGCTAAGGTATTGGTTTGCTCACACCTTAGCAAGGCGTAAAGTGTCGATATCTTGGGATAATAGTTCTAGATACCTAATTCAGAATAGCTGCGTAAACCTTAATTTAGAGGCTCTTGAACCATGGTATTACTTATAGTTTGGTTGGCTATTTGGGTTTCTTCAGTCAAGCCACTTGCTTCTGTCGCCCGACGAACATACCGCATTAGAGTACAAAGTAGTTCGAATGGTTGGAAAAGTATTTTGTTTTCTATATTGGCTCACCTTACCTTTGTTCAACTATTTAGCTTTCCTGTAGATAGTTGGTTTTACTGGGTACTTCCAGTACTAAATGTTTTGTTTGTTATGCACATGCTCTTGCTCTTGGATTTGGTTCTAGATCGTTATAGTGTGGTTGATACTTCACGTTTTACCCATCGTTCAATTGCACCTTTTTTGGTGTCATGTAGTGCATTTATTGCAATGCTTTTCTACTCAGCTTATCTCAATGATGCAATACTGAGGGGAGTATGTATTGCTGCTCTCTCAATAGGTTTGACAGGGTTTCTAGTAACTTATAGAAATGTAAAATAGGGTCATACAGCTAACAGAGTATTTTAGGTTGATAAGAATCAACCCAACCAAACAGGGCGCCAATAACGGCGCCCTTTGTGTTAGTTGGACACGCTGTAAGTGTCGTAATTGCGAAGTAAGAAGATTGCGATACAGGCTGCGAGCATTGGCCAAGAGGCGAAGAACAGTAGGTTGTTGAACGGGTCCATGTATTTTCCAAAAGAGGAAAAGGTTGAGCCTGCATGCAAGACCAAAATGGCTCCGTAGGTGTACTTTTTCCACATGCCTACAACGAATGCGCCTAAAAATCCGAGCTGCGCGACACCCAGAGCCATCATCGCATTGTTCGAGATGTCGATGCCGTAAAAGCCAGACAGTACTTTTGTCGCGTGCTCAGGGACAAGGATCTTATCCAAGCCCCAGAATAAGAAGACGATAAAAATGCCGATTCTCAGCAGTAGTAGGCTAGTCGCCAGTTTGGTTTGAAGTGTCTTTTCCATGATATCCCTTGTGATGCATTCAATGATGCGATGATTTAAATGTTCATCAAAGGAGACCCATAGCCTTCGCGTTTTCTTTCGCAGTTTTTCAGTGGCTTATGTAACAGGAAATGTCTGGTTGGTTTGTTCCTCAACGTTATCGGACTCAAAATGCTGCTGCCTGAGTAAGCTGACAGTTAGGTTTATCGGCATCGGCTTATAAAAATAGAAGCCTTGGATATAGTCGACACCGAGCTTAGATAAGATTTTCACTTGGGATTCATACTCGACACCTTCGACGATGACTTGCATGCCTAAGGAGCGTGATAGTTGAAGCATGGACTCTAGCAAAGGGAGACCAAAGCTGGATTCGTCGGATATGTTTTTCACAAACACGCGATCGATTTTGAGAATGCTGAACGGGAACTGTCTTACGAAATCTAACCCTGCGTAGCCTGTACCAAAATCATCAATCGCGACTCTGACGCCCCTGTTCGATAGCTTAGTTAGGTTGTCTCTAATTTTGACCATGTCGGCATCAGAACATTCACCATATTCGGTTACTTCAAAAACCACCTGCTTGAGGATCTCAGGGTGTCTTTTAAAGATGCTGATCACTTTGTTAGAGAAGTTACTGTTAGACACTACGTTGCGGCTGATGTTGACGCTGATGTACTTTGAGTCGAACACATCTTGATTGCTTTTCAACGTCATTAATACTTTGCGCAGCACGAAGTAGGTGAGCTCCTCAATTAAGCCTAAGCTTTCAGCAAGCGGAATGAAAATAGCCGGGGAGACGTTACCTTCAATTGGGTCGTTCCATCGTAATAGTGACTCACAGCCGACGATCTCATTGGTGTTTTGGTTAACGATAGGCTGCATGTGAACATGAAGGTGTTGGTTTTTTAGCGCACTTGAAAGCGAATATTCTAAGCTGCGTTGGCTCTGCTTTTTATGCTTGATGGAAAGGAGAATAATGGTGGTGATTCCGGCCATCAAAAAGCCAAACCATAAATAACTCAACATGAAGTGAAGATAAAACTGATACCCAATGTATGAGGTGATGGTCAATGGGTAGGTGTTTGATTGTATCCGCACCTTGGCGATTGATGAGTCAATATCGGTAGGGTGGATATCTCTTTTGATCACTTCAACTTTGGCCTGTATTCCATGGCTGCTCAGGTTTGTTTCAACAAGGTCATAGATGAAGTGTGGCGGAATCATCAGGCTCACTCCGGCATCTTCTTTGTTCGAGAAAATGAGCATGATGGACTGAACTTGCGTGATAGCCGAGTTGGAATACGACAGGGTCGTTAAATTCGGGTCGTCGTTGAGTCGCTGCCTAATGGTGCTGTATAGGCGAAATGAAACGTCAGCATCGGTGGTTGAACAGTAAAATCGGTTCTGTTTATTGAATACCGCTGCTTCTTTTACCCAATCGGCTTCAAAAACGTTTTGTCGAAGCTGTCTAACGATCGCGTCGCATGACTGTTCAGGTCTAACTTCAGATAAAAAACGGTCGAACCTTGATTGGATCCTTTCTAACCTAGTTTCGACTAACCTTGATGTGTCTTCGGTTAATGTTTGGTAGTGATACGGTGTAAAAGGAATGAGCATTGCCATGGAAAAAAAGAAAGAAATGGCAAAGTAAAATGAAGTCTTGGCAATGTTTTGGTACTTGATATCCATAGTTGGAGAAGCGTTACCGATTTATGTGAGCATTCGATTTAATTTATAAAGTTAACGATTACGTAGCAATATAAATAATTAATATTGTGAATGCAGGCACAAATTATTGATATAAATAATATGTTTTCTAGTTTTACCAGCAAAATCTGAGCGTTATCTCATTTATTTTAGTTGGCGAGGCGTCATTTTTGATGATTTATGCGGATAACAAATGCTTATATCCTGATAAATTTTATTGTTATTTGCTCTGGCTGAATGAGCTGAATGAGCTAAATATTGAGCCACGTTTAAATAAATAAAGTCACGACACGATTCGTTTTGGTGGTGGCAGCATAAAGGATGATTATGACAAAACTGATATCGGCACTCATAGCGCTGTGCTTCTCATTCTCTGCGTTGGCCGACGAAGGTGTTGTTGATTGCGAGAATGCGATGAATACCATCGAGATCAATCACTGTGCGGCAATTGAGTTGGAATCTGCACAAGCGGAACTCGATAAATACCTTGCAGCCAGCTTTGAGCACAATGCTTATGATGCTCAGTTGGTGGCGTCAATTAAGAAAGCTCAGGAGAGCTGGCAGGCGTACATGACAGCACATTGCGATTCTGTTTACACCCAATGGCTTGATGGTTCTATTCGAGGGGTTATGGCGCTTTCCTGTAAGACGACGTTAACCAAGCAGCGCACGCATGAGGTGTGGGCGAATTTCTTAACCTACATGGACAGCACGCCTCCGGTTTTACCAGAGCCTAAAATAGCGCCGTAGGCAGGTTTAAAATACGTACAGGACTGTGCACCTGCTTCAACCTTTGGCGGGCGAATAAGAAAACGATCGGGGATTGCCTTACTCTTTCGTTCTTAGTGCTTAGTCTCCCGCTTGAGCATTACAGCTTGAAGTATTACCTAGCAAGGAATCGATTGTGAGCAATGTCAGTATCACGCTTATTCAGCTTGAAGTTGAATACAAAAACAAACAAAAGAATATGGATTCGGTCTCTGATCTTTTGCAAGCGAAGTCGTCAGTCGGTGATATTACTTTACTGCCTGAGCTGTTCTCGACTGGATATATTTTTAACGAGGCTAAAGAAATTCACGAATTGGCTGAAGACTTCGCCGACAGCAGTACTATTGATTCATTAACTCAGCTTGCAGCGAAGCATCACACCTTGATTGTTGCTGGTATTGCCGAGAAAGATAGCGGCCAATATTACAACAGCGTCGTGGTTGTGGATGCTTCCGGTTTACGACACAAATATAGAAAAATCAGTCAAACCAAATTCGATAAGCAGTATTTCTCGAGAGGGGAGGAACGCCTCTCGTTTGAGCACAAAGGCTTAAAGTTTGGTGTCGCGATTTGCTTTGATATTTGGTTCCCGGAGATCATGAGAGGGTATCAGTCGGTCGACGTTATTCTTCACCCTGCCAACTTCGGTGGGCATCATAGTTTTGCCATTGCTCAAGCGAGAGCCTTGGAGGAAGGGTGTCACATGGTTACTTGTAATCGCGTCGGGCAAGATGTGGTTAATGCGTTTACCGCGACATACTGTGGTGGTAGCCGAGTCTACTCACCCAAAGGGGAGTTAATGACTCAGCTCAACGAAAGGCAATCGGTAGAAACCGTAAGTATTCAAGATCTCTCGATTGCGCCGCAATACAATGGCGTTGATGTTGAAGATGAGATGCAGCAAATCACCACTCTGTTAAACTGTTAAACTGTTAAACTGTTAAACCGTTAAACCGTTAAATCGCTAGAACAGAGACTAGCGCGGTATAAGATCGAAAAACGCAAGGTGATTAAGCCTTGCGTTTTAGCTTGGGAGCGAAGCGTTCTTAAGCTTGATCGTTCATTTGATTCAGATGCTCGACTGAATGGGCGTTTTTCATCCGCTGAGCTTGATGGATATTGACCATAAGGCGATTGAGCAGCTTTTGCAGTCGTTCAATATCCGGCAATTGTTGATTTTTGGCTTCGACTTCTAGTTCCAATGCCTGCTTAGAAAGCATGTTAAGGCCTAAGTTTAGTGACATGCCTTTAATGGAGTGCAAGGTGCGACAAAGTGGCTCTAATTCTTTATCTAAATAGTATTCGATGACACGATCAACCGACTGTTCGAACTCAATAATGGTTGAGTCGATGAGTAAGCTGAACCCTTCCGTGTCGTCTTTCAGTATGTGTATCACTTCTGAGTGGCTGATCTCTTCTTCCGTTAACCTCAGCGTTTCAATAGGCTTACGATGAAGCTCGACAATATTTTCATTCTCACTCGAACCTTCGGCTGCGGTTTGTTTCGGTAATCGACTTGAGAACTGTTGTAGGGCGTCGAAGAAACTCTCTTGCTGCAGAGGCTTGGTCAGAATATGGTCGACACCCGCCTGAATAAAGTTGTCATGCGCCTCACGGAATACATCGGCCGTGTAAGCGAATATCAAGGTATCTAGTTTCAGTTTTTCGCGGATGTGATGCGTTGTTTCGACCCCGTTCATTTCAGGCATATGATTGTCCATCAAGATAAGGTCATATTGAGTAGTTTTAAGGCGTTCAATCGCTAATTTTCCGTTCTCTGCATGATCGACATGATGGCCGAGTTTTTCACAGAAGCCTTGTGCAACAATGGCATTAATACGGTTATCTTCCACCAACAGGATACTTAACGAGTCATAACTGAGAGTTTCTGCATCGACTGTATGGGTAGCGATGTCTTTCGCTTTGCTTTCTTGCCATGTGATAGGCAGGGAGACTTGGAATTTTGTACCAAGCCCAACTGCACTGGTTAATGTGATTTCTCCGTTCATGAGGTTGACTAGGTTCTTGACGATTGCGAGGCCAAGCCCTGTTCCGCCAAACTTCCTTGTTGTGGAAGTGTCGGCTTGTTCGAACGAATTGAATACCTGCTCGTGCTTATCTTTCGGGATACCAACTCCGGTGTCTGTTACCGTGAGAATCAGTTGATTGTTGGGGCGATTGAGGTCAGCTTGAATGGACACATGACCCTCTTTGGTGAATTTGGTCGCATTGCCGCCCAAGTTGAACATGATTTGACGTAGCCTTGCACAGTCTCCGACGAGTTGGATGTTTTTCGGTATGTTATTTTCGATCAACAGGCGAATGCCTTTTTCATCGGCTAAGGGTTTTAGAGCGCTGCATACAGGCTGCATGACTTGAACAAAATTAAAGGGTGCCACATCTAGCTCAAGCTTGTTTTCTTCGACTTTTGAGAAGTCGAGAACGTCGTTGAGTATTGTCATCAAGTGGTGACCAGAATCGAGAATGATGTTGATGTTCTCTTTTGTTTCGGGTTCTTGGGTCTGGCTTGCAATGATTTGAGATATTCCAAGAACGCCGTTCATTGGCGTTCTGATCTCGTGGCTCATGGTAGACAGAAAATCGCCCTTAGCTTTTACTGCGGCTTCAGCTTTGGTTCGTTCGGCGATTAGCTCCCGAGTTTTCGCTTTCATTTCACTGTCATTACTGATCAAATTGTCTGTCATTTTTTGAAAGCTTTGTTTGAGATGAGCGATTTCGTCTTGGGTGTTTATATTCGAACTCAATTCCAGAGTTGCAGCACCTTGATCCAAATGGCCAGCGGCAACTTGGTTAGTGGCCTCAAGTAGGGTGTGTAATCTTCGATTAATACGCTTTGACGCCCACGCAGCAACAAGGAGTGATATGAACACGGAAAACAGTGTTCCGAGGATTAATATGTAGCTGGTTTGATTGGCTGAGTTCTCCGATTTTTCGACCCTGGTAATAATAAGTTGTTGTTCAATTTCAATGAATTGAGCAATCTCTTGGCGAATCTCATCAATCAATTTTTTTCCGGTTTGCTGCTGAGTGAGGTCGATGACACTTTGTATTTCAGCTTCGCCTTTATTGAACAGGCTGCGTTGATGGATCTCTTTCTCTCCAGACTGTTTCAGCCATGTTTTATGAATATCATCGATTCTATATAGGCGTTCTACTTGAGGTGGGTTATCACTCACTTGATTCGCAAGGGTTTGGAGTTTTTGAGGCCATACATCAAGAGCTAAATGGTAGGGTTCTAAAAAAACAGGATCACCCGTGATCAAGTAACCACGTTCAGCCGTTTCTATGTCGACTGTTAAGCTGAGAAGTTCTTGAGCCCGAGCGATGGCTTTATGTGTGTGTACAACCCAATTATTGTCTTTTACAACCGTTCGGGTGTTTTCATGGACAGAAAAAGCCACGATAAGCATCAAAGCGATAGGAATCAAAAAGCTGACTAATAGCTTTTTCTGTAGGGATATATTGTCAAACCAACCCGCGATCATAAAACAGCGCTCTCCATGTCGTTGTTATTCACTGTTAGTGTAGATGATAATCAGTCGTTAAGTGCGCAAATAGTTGCTGAGTGCGTAAATACATATTTTAGCGTGTAAGTTTCGTATATTAACGGCATTTTAGGGGCGATTAAGCGGCGTTATTATGTTTCAAAGACAAAAAAGCTAGCCCGAATAAGCTAGCTTTCAACTGTATCATGGGCGGGTTGAGCCCTAAATCGCTTTTACGCTGCTTCGCTCTACAAGAGTCGGTTCTAGTTCAACGACTTGCGGGTAGGCGTCTGGCGTTTGTAGTCGGCTTAACAGGGTATCGACCGCCGCTTTACCTAAACGGTGCTTTGGCTGGTGGATTGTGGTTAAAGCGGGTGTCATGTACTTAGATAAGTGGATGTCATCGTAGCCAATGATAGACAGGTCATTTGGAATCAATGTGCCATCTTGAGCTGCCGCATGAATCACACCCATCGCCATCATGTCGTTACTAACGAACAAGGCCGAAGGCATTTGACCACGAGCTTTCAATGTTTGGTAAGAATCAAAGCCACCATCGCATTCGAAGTTTGATTCAACAATCCACTTAGGGTTGATCTCTAAATTCGCTTCTTCCATTGCTTGTTTATAGCCTTGATAACGAGAAGAAGCTTGGTTGCGATGCAGTGGGCCAGTAATACAGCCAATATCCGAGTGACCATTATCGATCAGGTGTTTGGTTGCCATGTAGCCACCTTGATGCGAATTGTCTTGGATCTTATCACTTGCGAACAGCATTGGGCCCCAGTCCATGACTACAACAGGCAGTTCTGGGTAGCGCTCGAATACATCGATATGTTGACCTTCAAGCGTTGAACACATCAGCATCAAGCCATCGACACGCTTTTGTAGCAAGGTATCGATAGAGGATTTCATGCGTTCGCTATCGCCTTCTGTATTACACAAGATAAGGTTGTAGCCTTTCTCATAACAACGACGTTCAACACCCTTCACTACTTCACCAAAGAATGGGTTGGTAGAGGTGGTCACTAGCATTCCCAAGGTTTTGGTTTGCTTCATTTTCAAGCTGCGAGCCAATGCAGAAGGCGCATAGTTGAGTTCTTTAGCCGCACTGTTAACACGCTCAGCAATCTCTTCACTGACAAAGCGTGATTTGTTGATCACGTGGCTCACGGTAGAAGTCGAAACCTTTGCGAGCCGTGCGATGTCTTTCATTGTTGCCATAAAAAATCCTTGTGGGAATAACCTTCCACGTTGGCGATATTCTGCCTGAAAACAGGGGCTTATGCTTATTATTTGTTGTTACCGAATTTGAAGGCTAACATCCGTTAACCACGGTTTAGCTCAGAAGTTAGGCCTTCAAATAGGTATCAAACTAAGCAGACAGTTGCTCTGCCAAAAACGCATCGGTTTCAGCACGGCTTGGAATCGACGTTTGAGCACCAAAGCGTGTCACAGAGATAGCAGCTGCAGCATGAGCAAATTTAATCGCACGCTCAAGTGGCATATCTTCAAGCAAGCCTGTCACCAACGCGCCGTTAAAGGTGTCACCTGCGGCAGTTGTATCTGTTGCTTCAACACGGAAACCTGCGATTAATTCACCTTCGCTGGCTTCATTGCCTTGACCGCGATGACTCACCCACACGCCTTTCGCGCCTAGCGTGATCATTACCGTTTCTATGCCTTTAGCATGCAGAGCCAATGCAGCCTGATGAGCAGACGCGTTGTCCGTCACGGTAATGCCTGTCAGCACTTCTGCTTCAGTTTCGTTCGGTGTAATCACGTCAACACAAGCAAGCAGTGAATCCGATAATGGACGAGCAGGAGCCGGGTTTAGAATGACTTGCGTGCCACTCTCTTTTGCTACTTTCGCAGCGTATTCAATGCCTTCAATTGGCGTTTCAAGCTGAGTCAGCAAGTATTCAGCGCCGCGAATCTTCTCTAGATGCGGCTCGATTTGATCGCAAGTCAGCTTGTCGTTCGCTTCCGCAGAAAGACAGATGCTGTTTTCACCCGTTGCGGATACTTGGATCATCGCGATGCCAGTTGGCGTGTTGTCTGCCACGATAACACCGTCGATGTTGATGCCGTCTTTAGCGAAGTCTTGACGAATGTTGATGCCGAATGGGTCGTCACCGACACAGGCGATGAAGCCGATATCTGCGTTTAATCGCGCAGCAGCGACTGCTTGGTTTGCGCCTTTACCGCCAGGGATGACCTGATAGTTACCGCCAATCAAGGTTTCACCCGGACGAGGGAACGAAGGAACTTGCAGTACGTGGTCAGCGTTAACGCTACCTAAAACAATCAGTTGAGTCATGATACGAGCCTTATGATATATCGTATTTGAAAATGCATGGGTCTTTCTCATGGTGTTAAGTGCGCTCTCTTTTGTGAGCGGAATGAGAAACAGCGATGCACTGTCGGGGTTTGCTTTTGTTTGAGTCAGCGAGCCAATCAAAGCAGGGAGATAGGGAACTCCCTGCTTTATATCGCGTTACCTAGTAACGATTACTTAGCGATGATTTTTAGAGGTACTGGTACGTACTCGTCTACTGTTTCGCCTTTCAGTACTTTGTCTGCCATTTCGATACCTAGAGAACCGATTAGGTCAGGTTGTTGTGCAACTGTAGCACCAAGTAGACCACGGTTAACTGCTGCGATGCCGTCGTCTGTGCCATCAAAGCCAACAATCATTACTTCTTTACCTGAAGCTTGAACGGCGCGAAGTGCACCTAGTGCCATTTCATCGTTCTGCGCGAATACTGCTTGTACATCTGGGTTAGCTGCAAGCAAGTTTTCCATTACGTTCAGACCTTTAGTACGGTCGAAATCAGCAGGTTGGCTTGCAAGAAGCTCAAGGTCGCTGCCGTTTACTGCATTCATGAAGCCTTCACCACGTTCACGAGCTGCAGAAGTACCAGCAATACCTTCAAGTTGGATTACTTTCGCTTTTTCGCCCACTTTTTCCATGATGAAGTGACCTGCCATTTCACCACCGATTACGTTATCAGAAGCGATGTGGCTTACTACGTCACCACGGCTTGCACCACGGTCTAGTGTTAGTACTGGGATGTTTGAACGGTTAGCCATGCGAATTGCGTTAGACACGGCGTCTGAATCTGTTGGGTTGATCAGGATTGCCTTAACACCACGAATGGTTAGATCTTCAATGTTCGACAGCTCTTTGCTTGGGTCGTTTTGAGAATCCAGAACGATAAGCTTGTAGCCTAGCTCTTCAGCTTTCGCTTCTGCGCCATCTTTCATGGTTACAAAGAATGGGTTGTTCAATGTAGACAGAACGATTGCCATTGTATCTTGCGCCTGTGCTGACACAGATACCGTTGTAGAAAGAAGAGCAGCAGAAATAAGAGTCGCTAATTTTTTCATGGTGTAAGTCCTTTGTGTAGGGTGAGTTAGGAGGTGAGTCCTAACTCGTAGTTACATTATTTATAGATTCTAATATTTTAAGGTAAAACAAACTGTTACTTTTATTAAACTAGAGTGTTACTTGTATTAACCTAGAGTGTGAATAGGTTTTATTTGTTTTTGTTGTCGACCAATACTGCCAGAAGAATAACCACTGCTTTTGCAATCATCTGGTAGTAAGAAGATACGTCTAGTAGGTTTAGGGCGTTGTTTAGGAAGCCGATAATCAGAGCACCAATCAATGTGCCCATGATACGGCCACGACCGCCAGCTAAGCTTGTCCCGCCAAGAACTACGGCTGCGATAGCGTCTAGCTCATAACCCATACCTGCGGTTGGTTGAGCTGAGGACAAACGAGATGCCACGATGATGCCTGCAACCGCTGCTAGTAGACCACAGATTGCGTAAACGCCGATTTTTACTTTGTCTACGTCGATGCCTGATAGGCGAGTTGCTGATTCATTGCCACCCAATGCGTAAACGTAGCGACCAAAGCGTGTGTGGTTAAGTAGGTACCATACCGCTGCGAATACCACGACCATGATCCATACTGGAACTGGGATGCCCATTGCATAGCCTGTACCGAACCAAGCGAATGCGTCTGCTGTGTCTGTAAAGCCAGTCGAGATAGGACGACCGTCGGTGTAAACCATGGTCACGCCGCGCAATAGAGTCATGGTTACAAGCGTTGCGATGAAGGCTTGAACCTTACCCTTGGCGATAATCACACCACTGATAGCACCTAATGCTGCACCAGCTACTAGAGCGGTTGGCACGGCGATCATCACTGGGATTTCCATGCCAATCATGCTGGCTGCGAATGCACCACAAAGTGCCAGTACAGAGCCAACACTCAAGTCGATACCCGCGGTTAAGATAACCAGCGTCATACCTACAGCGATAATTGCGTTAACCGAGGTTTGGCGCAGAATGTTTAGGATGTTGTCGACAGTAAAGAAGTTCGGGTTTAAGAAAGAAACGACAACAATCAGGAAGAGCAAAGCAATCAATGACTTTTGATCAATCAGCCACTCTTTGCTGATTAACGGTTTTTTCTTTGGAGCTTCAGTTGTTTTGCTCATGGTTTTAGTACTCATGCTGCGTCCTCGTTGATCTTTTTACCGACCGCACACGCCAGTAATAATTCTTGGTTTGCTTCTTTAGCATCAAATTCACCGCTTACACGGCCTTCATGCATCACCATGATGCGGTCACTCATTCCTAACACTTCTGGCATTTCAGATGAGACTAAAATGATGCTCATGCCGTCGGCTTTAAATTTATTAATGAGTTGGTAAATCTCTTTCTTAGCACCGACATCGACACCGCGCGTTGGCTCGTCGAGAATCAGTACTTTTGGTTTGGTCATCAAGCCCTTAGCGATAGCCACTTTCTGTTGGTTACCACCAGAAAGGTTGCCAATAATCTGTTCGCGCGTCGGGGTTTTGATGTTGAATAGCTTGATGAAGTCATCGACTGCAATCACTTCGTCTTTATGTTGGATTTGACCGCTCTTTGTTAGTAGGTCAAGTGAACATAACGACATGTTTTCTTTAACAGAAAGCCCTAGAACTAAGCCATCGCCTTTACGGTCTTCAGAGATGTAAGCAATGCCATTGGCCAAGCCGTCTTTCGGGCTTACAGGGTTGATGGTTTTATTTTCTAGGTTGATGACGCCGCGTTCACTTGGAAGGGCACCGTAAATCACTTTCATCAGTTCAGTTCGGCCAGCACCCATTAGACCAGATACACCCAGGATTTCACCGCGTTTTAGCGTAAAGCTCACATCGTGAACACCAGAACCCGTCAGGCCAATCACTTCAAGACAAGTTTCACCATGGCTCTGGCCGATACGTGGATATTGCTCGTCCAGTTTACGGCCAACCATCATCTCGATTAGGCCATCTTCGTCGGTGTCTTTTACTTCACATTGTCCAATGAACTTACCGTCACGAAGCACGGTGATGTCATCACAAATCTCAAAGATCTCTTTCAAACGGTGAGAGATGTAAACAATGCCACAGCCTTCATCACGTAGTTCGTTAATTACTTTAAATAGAGACTCAGTTTCGGTATCGGTTAGCGCATCGGTTGGTTCATCCATGATGATGACTTTAGATTCAAACGATAGGGCTTTCGCAATCTCTACCATTTGCTGCTCACCAAGGCTCAACTGACCTAGAGGCGTTTTCGAGCTGTGTTTCACGTTAAGGCGTTTAAGTAGCTTGTCTGCTTCTTGGTACATCTCGTTCCACAAGATACGACCCATGGTGCCCGTGATTTCACGACCTAAGAAGATGTTCTCGGCGATGGTCAATTCAGGGATTAGATTCAGCTCTTGGTGAATGATGCTAATGCCTGCTTGTTGAGAATCACGTGGCCCTTTAAATGCAGCAGGTTTTCCTTGGTAGGCAATAGTGCCGCCGTCCAAGTGGTAGATGCCTGTCAGCACTTTCATAAGCGTTGATTTACCCGCACCGTTTTCACCCATTAACGCCATTACGCGTCCTGGATAAACGTTGAGGCTTGCCTTATCCAGTGCTTTCACACCAGGGAAGGCTTTCTCAATTGAGCTAAGTTCTAAAATGGCTTGAGTCATGTCGGTTCCTTTACTCGGGGCCAGTTGTATTTGATTGTTCTGTCTATGTATTGTTTTGGTTCAGTGATGTCACTGAGCTGTCGTTGCGTTTTGCTTGAGCTAAAAGGTTACGCCAGCTTGGAAAATAACATTTGCGTATGGTGTGCACTCACCGGTGCGAATTACCGCGCGGCTTTCATGCGTACGCTGTTTGAATTCTTCATGAGTGATGTAAGTAATAGAAAGCGATTTGCCACAACGCGCTTCTTCTGTCTTGATTAAATCAATCAGCGCAGCGTGGTGCTCTGGGCTTACTTTCGCAAACTCTTCTGCAATCACAACACCTTCGATTTGAGATTCATCCAGCATGGTTTTTACCGTTTGCTGAAAGCTTGGGACACCGTGAGTTAAAGCAAGATCAATACGAGTTACGTGGTCTGGAATTGGTAAGCCCGCGTCACAAATCGTGATTTCATCTGTGTGGCCAAGAGTCGCCACTAGGTAAGAGAGTTCAGAGTTTATTAGAGTACTTTTTTTCATATCACGACCTATCGAAAAATAACGCTTGATGGGTTGAGAACAACTCAAGAAAAGCCATCGAAACGTTTCGATAGTGATAATAGTGTCTGATTTATCATTTGCACGTTTGATTGTTTTAGAGTGTGATAATGATCATCGAAACGTTTCGATGGGGCGTTTTTTGGTGATCTTAGTCACCGCCATTGATTGCATAAATCCTTTTACGTGGGTTCAATCGATAGCGCATATCCGAACTTACTAATGGTAATGATCTGGACGTTGGATGCTCTTAATCGCGCGAACACATTGCGTCGATATCAATGATTAAGCCGTTGAAGTCTATTGTGTGGTTCATCGTGTTTTCTGTTCGTCTTATTCTAAATTGTGGAGATTGAGCAAATTGGCCTGCTGTTGGAGCGGGTAATTATTTAAGTGTGCTAATGGTCGAAGTGGGCGGGTTAACTGACACGATCAGTGAGCCTATTACTTTTAAAGCCGAAGACAATACTTACCGATTAATTGCTGGTTACAAATTTAACCGTATTGTATCGGTTGAAGCTCAATACACAGATTTTGGTGATATAGCCCTGAAAACGAAATCTGGTAATAAGGTTTTCACTTGGACACCTCAAATCTTTTCGGTAACGGCGAACCTCGGTTACACGTTTGATAATGGCATTCGTCCATTTGGCACTATCGGTCTGTCGGCTATTGATCTAGACATGAAGCTTGCTGATGGCTCTCGCCCGTCAGGAGATGGTTTTGATGATTCGGGAGATGGCATCCGTATGGGTGTTGGTGTTGAATACACGCCACCTACAATGTCTTCGTTGAGCTTTCGCTTAGCATACGAAGCCGATGCTTTTGATATCGAAGATTACGAAAACGGACACAAGACAGAAGATACTGTTGTTCTGGACTCTTTCTACTTAGGCGCAATGTACACATTCTAAGTTTCACACTTTGCTAAACGGTAAATCGGTTTCTAAATGGGGCGTCGGTTGGCTCAACCCGTTTAACTAAAGTGGAAGGCCGCAGTTTTTGACTGCGGCTTTTTTATGTTTAACTCTAGGCTTCACGAATATGAGCGGTGACAGACACGATGGCATGGTCGGTACTGAATTGGTCGTGTTCAAAACTAGGATTAATCAGGTGATGGTCTAACACTGTGTAGCTAGAGATCTCCATTAAGCTTGAAGAGTTCTGACAATCAAACTCGTTCGACATCAAAATGTAGTCCAGTACAGATCCAGAAGCGCCGTAGTAATGGGTTGGCTTTCGCTGTTCAAGCAAGTCTTCTTCATGCAGTTGATGGTAAAGATCCCAGCTGTCTTTCAAGCGAAAGTGGGATAGCCAATGCTTGCTGTTTTCGTCTCGGTTGATTGAGTAATTCAACAGCCCTTTAAACTCATCATTAAACAGTGGCTTATTAAAGTCACCCATCAACACAACAGGTTGCTCGGTTTGGTAGCGTTGGTTGGTGATGTATTGATGCAGCATCTGAGCTTCTAGACCGCGTTGGACACTTGATAGCCAAGAGCCAAGCTGTTCTTGGTGAAAACGAGTGAGCGTGTCACTTTGTGGTTTTGCACCTTGCTGAGTGTTGTCCGCATCGACAGATTCTGCTTTTGGCTCTGTCGGACGTTGTGATTTGAAGTGCACCACATAACAGTCGGTTGAACCTAAATGGGGTAACGTAATCGTCGCGTGAACAGGCGTTCTGTTGAATGAGAATTTGTCGTCAAGGTTGAATGCTTTCAGTAACTTCGAATCTGGCGTAACAGGCTGCACGTTTTCAATCGGGTAACGGGAAGCGATCCCAACGACTGGTGAGGTGTATAGGTAATCATCTTCAACGTTGGCGCTATCGACCACTGCAAAGTATGGATAACCTAGCTCGTTCATCAATAGCTCTAAAGATTGCGGGCTAAATATCTCTTGGAAGCCAATCACATCGCAATCTAATGAGCGAATCGCTTCAGCCATCCAATGTTGCTTCTTCTGCCATTCTTCGAAGCTGTAGATGTTCTCAAAATCATAATAAGCATTCGGTGGCTCGAGATAGTTCAGAAGGTTGAACGTTGCGAATGTTATTTGGTTTGGTTTGTTCAAAGTGTCATTCCATTTAGACCTAGGCAGCAAGGATACTCCAGTAAAAGTATAGTTTGTTGATTATTTAGAGCCTAAATTTCACTTTAGAAGCCAACCAAAGGAATCTTAGCCGTTGAGGCTTGTGTCATTCAGGCTAAGCAATCAAAGCTCACTGCATCCAATAACTTCGAGCGGTGACGAGTAATTTGTAAATAAACCGTCAGAGATAGAGTGCTGATGGTTTTATTAGTTATTACATGATGTTAGATTTGAACCTATACTTGATTTAACGGCATGCATTCAAAGCCGATAAATCAACTTGAATATAGAATTCATGACATTTGAAGGGAGAGTCAAATGGGAACAGTTTTTCGACGCAAAGCCTCGCAACGCACTCAGTTTTTCAGGTTTAATTTGAAGTCATGTGCAATCATGTTGCCGCTTATTGCTTTACAACCCTCCGTTACTTACGCTTCTGAAACCCAATCAACTCCTGCTGTCACCGTTATTGAAACCACACAACTGGTTGGTTTTGGTGAAGCAAAATATCCAGCCGATTTCACTCACTTCGATTACGTTAATCCTGATGCGCCAAAGCAGGGCAAAGTGACCTATGGCAGCATAGGTACGTACGATAGCTTTAATCGATTCGGTTCCCGCGGCGTTGCTGCAAGTTATACCGGAGAGATTTACGATACCTTGATGTTTTCTCCGAGTGACGAGATTGATGCGTACTATCCATTGATCGCTTCAAAGGTTCGCTACTCCAGTGATTTCACTTGGATGGAAATCGACATCAACCCAAATGCTAAATTCCAAGATGGCGAGCCTATCACTGCGCATGATGTTGCCTTTACTTTTGACAAGTTCTCAACCGAGGGCGTGCCTCAGTATCGTGTGTATTACAAAGAGATTAAGTCAGTAAAAGCGGTCTCTGATTTGGTTGTTCGTATTGAAATGAACATTCCAAACCGCGAAAAACTGTTCAGCTTTGCGCAAAGCACTCGTGTATTGCCGAAACATTTCTGGAAAGACAGAAAGCTGTCTGAACCTCTAAGCGAGCCACCAGTCGGTAGTGGTCCTTATAAGATCATCAGTTATAAATCAGGCCAAAGTGTTACCTATGGTCTAGATGAAAACTACTGGGCAGCTGACCTACCGGTTAACGTTGGTCGTAATAACTTCAAGCAAGTGCAATACGATTACTACCGTGACGACACGGTAATGTTGGAAGCCTTTAAAGCTGGGGAGTTCGATCTTCGAACCGAGAACTCGGCTAAGTTCTGGGCCAACTCTTATACGGGCGCGAACTTCGATAAAGGCTACATCATTAAAGAAGAGATCAACCACGAGAAGCCTGAAACGACTCAAGGTTTCGTCTTCAACATTCAATCACCTGTGTTCTCGGATCCTAAAGTGCGTGAAGCGTTAACCTATGCGATGGACTTTGAGTGGATGAACAAGAACATGTTCTATGGTCAGTACAAGCGTACTCGTAGCTACTTCCAAAATACCGACTACGAAGCGAAAGGCTTACCAAGCGAAGCTGAAGTCGAGTTGTTGTCTCAATACAAAGATCAGATTCCACCGCGAGTTTTCACCGAAGAATTCCAACCACCCGTCACCGATGGTAGCGGTCGTATTCGTAGCCAAATGCGTACCGCTTTCAAATTGTTGAAAGAAGCGGGTTGGGTGCTGAAAGACAAAGTCATGACCAACGAAAAGACTGGCAAGCCGATGTCATTTGAGTTGTTGATTTACAGCCCAACCACGGAACGTATCGCAACGCCGGTTCAAAAGAACCTTAAGCGCATGGGTATTGAGATGAAGATCCGTACCATCGATACCACTCAATACATCAAGCGCTTGCGTGATCGTGATTTCGACATGGTTTCGTCGTCATTTTCCGCAAACCCTTATCCTAGCCCGAACTTAATGATCGTTTGGAACTCTAACTACATTGATTCTACTTACAATACTGCAGGTGTTATCGATCCAGTGGTTGACGCGTTAACAGAAGAAATTGCGCGTAACCAACAGCACCCTGAAAAGCTTCTTACACTAGGTCGTTCACTAGACCGAGTATTGCAGTGGAATTTCTACAACATCCCGCAATGGCACGTTGGCGAGTATCGCGTAGCAATGTGGGACAAGTTTGAGCGTCCAGATGTATTGCCTAAATACGATTTAGGTATCGATACATGGTGGATTTCAGAAGAGAAGGCGGCTTTGCTTCCTGAAAAACGTCGCTAGGAGTTAGTTAGCATGGCCGCGTATATATTTCGACGTTTATTGTTGGTGATCCCCACGCTGTGGGCGATCATCACCATCAACTTTTTCATCATCCAGATAGCGCCTGGAGGCCCGGTAGAGCAAGCTGTTGCTCAATTAGAAGGGCATAACTCTGGCATTATGGAGCGTTTTTCTGGTGGTGGACAAGAAGTTGATTTAAGTGAAAGTGATCAAGCGTCTGCCAGTGGCTATAAAGGCTCACGCGGGCTTGATCCTGAAGTGGTTGAAGAGATCAAAAAGCAGTTTGGGTTTGATAAACCGATTCACGTTCGCTACTTCGATATGTTGAAAAACTACGCGACCTTTAACTTTGGTGAAAGCCTGTTTAAGGGCGGCAACGTTATTGATTTGATCATCGAGCGACTGCCCGTCTCCATCTCCTTGGGATTGTGGAGTACCTTAATCATCTACGTGATCTCGATACCTTTAGGCATCATGAAGGCGATACATCACGGCTCTCGCTTTGATATTTGGTCGAGCGCGGTGGTGATTGTCGGCTACGCGGTGCCGGGCTTCTTGTTTGCGATTATTCTGATTATCTTGTTTGCAAGCGGTAACTACTTCAGTTGGTTCCCATTGCGAGGGCTTGTGTCGAGTAACTTCGACCAGCTCAACTGGTATCAGCAAATTGGCGACTACTTCTGGCACTTGGCGTTGCCCATTTTCGCCATGGTTATCGGTGGATTCGCCACGCTCAGCATGCTGACCAAAAACTCCTTCCTTGATGAAATCAATAAGCAATATGTAGTGACTGCGAGAGCGAAAGGCTTGGACGAGAGCAGTATTCTTTATAAGCACGTTTTCCGTAACGCCATGCTGATCATTATTGCGGGTTTCCCAAGCGCATTTATTAGTATTTTCTTCACGGGTTCTATGTTGATTGAAGTGATGTTTTCACTCGAAGGAATTGGTCTGCTTGGCTTTGAATCAACCATTCAACGTGACTATCCCGTGGTGTTCAGCTCTCTCTATATCATGACCTTGCTTGGCTTGGTGCTGAGCATTATCTCCGACCTGACGTATACCTGGGTTGATCCTCGAATTGATTTTGAAGCGCGTTAATGGCGAACGAATAACAAGGTATTGATAATAAATGTTTAACAACCCTTTAGCTGAAGCTCGTTGGTTACGTTTTAAAGCAAACAAGCGTGGTTTTATCTCCCTTTGGATATTTACCATCTTGTTTGGCTTGAGCCTGTTCGCTGAGATCATTGCCAATGATAAACCACTCTTGGTTTCTTATGATAATCAGTGGTTTGTGCCTGTTATCAATGAATATGCCGAGACGGAGTTTGGTGGTGAGTTTGAAACCGAGGCCGACTACAAAGACCCGTATGTTATCGAGCTCATTGAAGACAACGGTTACATCGTGTGGCCAATCATTCCGTTTAGCTACGACACAATAAACTTCGATATTTCAGGTGCGGTGCCATCGGAGCCCGATTCGGTGAACTGGTTAGGGACTGATGATAAGGGGCGAGATGTATTAGCTCGTATCATTTATGGCTTCCGTATTTCCGTTCTATTTGGTTTTATTCTGACCATTGTATC
Source organism: Vibrio sp. 10N.286.52.F8 (assembly GCF_041468745.1). Classification (NCBI taxonomy): domain Bacteria; kingdom Pseudomonadati; phylum Pseudomonadota; class Gammaproteobacteria; order Vibrionales; family Vibrionaceae; genus Vibrio; species Vibrio sp. 10N.286.52.F8. Next base: position 69,575 of record NZ_JBFRJF010000018.1, on the reverse strand, counting down.
GAGCGTGATTGGTGTCGTGGTTGGCGCAACACAAGGCTACTACGGTGGCTGGGTTGATCTATTCGGACAACGCTTCATTGAAGTCTGGTCTGGTATGCCGACCCTGTTCTTGCTGATTATTTTGTCGAGTTTTATTGAGCCGAATTTCTGGTGGTTGCTCGGGATTATGGTGCTGTTTAGTTGGATGAGTTTAGTCGGCATCGTGCGAGCGGAATTTTTACGCTGCCGAAACTTCGATTATGTGCGAGCCGCGCAAGCCATGGGTGTTGATGACAAACGTATTATGCTTCGTCACATGTTACCTAACGCGATGGTTGCATCGTTAACCATGATGCCGTTTATTCTTTCAGGCTCGGTGACCACACTGACTTCGTTAGACTTCTTGGGCTTTGGTCTTCCTGCGGGTTCGCCTTCGTTAGGCGAGTTGTTGGCGCAAGGTAAAGCTAACTTACAAGCGCCTTGGCTTGGCATTTCTGCCTTCGTCGTGCTTTCACTGATGCTTACGTTACTGGTCTTCGTTGGTGAAGCGGTGCGTGATGCTTTCGACCCGCATCAACAGAAGTAAGGATAGGTTATGACTTCAAATACAACGCCTGCTTCTCCGGTTTTGACCATAGATAAACTGTCTGTCGGTTTCGGGCGAAAAAACTCGATAGAGCAAGTGACACAAGATGTCTCTTTAGAAATATACAAAGGTGAGACATTAGCGCTGGTGGGTGAGAGTGGTTCCGGAAAATCGGTCACGGCTAACTCGATTTTAAAGCTGTTACCAAAAGGCTCGTCTCATTACTTAAACGGTAAGATCAATTTCTCTGGCACCGATATTCTGAGTTGTTCTGAAAGACAGCTACGTGGGATTCGTGGTGGTCGCATCGGCATGATCTTTCAAGAGCCCATGGTTTCGCTGAATCCGCTTCATAGAGTCGGAAAACAGCTTGTTGAAACCCTCGCGATTCACCGAGGTATGAGAACCAACAAAGCGCAAGCCTTAGCGATAGAGTGGCTATCCAAGGTTGGCATTCGCTATCCTGAGCAAAAGATTTCAGCCTATCCGCACGAGCTATCTGGTGGAGAACGCCAGCGCGTGATGATCGCGATGGCACTGATCAATGAACCAGAGCTGCTTATTGCTGATGAGCCGACAACGGCTTTGGATGTATCGGTACAAGCGCAGATCCTCGACCTTCTAAAAGACCTGCAACAAGAGCTCGGTATGGCAATGCTTTTCATTACTCATGACTTAAGTATCGTTCGTAAGATTGCCGACAGAGTAGCGGTAATGAAAGATGGTCGCTTGGTTGAAAGTAACGACTGTCATACCCTGTTTAACGCGCCTGCTCACCCTTACACTCAAAAACTTATTAACTCTGATCCGAAAGGTTTGCCCGTTCCTGTGTCACCCGAAAGCAAACCGCTACTCGATGTAAATCAACTTCGTGTTTGGTTCCCGATCACGGGCGGTTTATTCAAGCGCACCATTTCTCATGTTAAAGCTGTGACCGACATGGAGTTCACTTTGAAGAAAGGGCACTCAATCGGTTTGGTTGGCGAAAGTGGTTCTGGTAAATCGACGACCGGTATGGCGATACTTAAGCTGGTAAATAGTGAAGGGTCAATCACCTACTCGAATGAACAGCTTCAAGGTTTAGATCGAAAACAGATGCTTCCGTTTAGAAGCCGTATGCAAGTAGTCTTTCAAGACCCGTTTTCTGCGCTAAACCCGAGAATGTCGGTCGCTCAGGTGATTGGCGAAGGTTTGTTAGTGCATCAACAATTGGATGAGCACGAACTCGACCAACGCATCTGTGACGTAATGAAAGAGGTTGACCTCGATCCTGAAACGCGTCACCGTTACCCAAATGAGTTTTCTGGCGGTCAAAGGCAGCGTATTGCGATTGCTCGTGCTTTGATTTTAAAGCCAGAGTTTATCCTGCTCGATGAACCAACATCGTCATTGGACAGAACCGTTCAAGCTCAAGTATTGGATTTGCTGAAGTCACTTCAAGAAAAGTATGGCCTGACCTATTTGTTTATCAGTCATGATCTGAATGTCGTGAAATCCTTGTGTCATTACACCATCGTCATGAAAGCTGGCGAGGTAATAGAGAAGGGCGACACTGAGACTTTGTTTGGTAATCCGCAGCATGAATATACTAAGCAGTTGGTGAGTCTTTCGAATGTTGGTGGTGTTTTATAACGCAGAGGGTTTGTTTAAAACAAATGGGCTCTGGTTGAATTCAACATGGTCATTTCGTTGTTTTAAGATTACACTGCGCCCAATATTTCAGAAGTACATATTTAGGTAGAGGTCACCATGGACCAAGAACATTACGAAGACGCTGATTACGAAGGCCAAGAGCTGGGCGAAGAAGGCGAAGAGATTGAAATTGAAGCAATTGGTATTGATGTTTCATCACAGCCAATCGAGCTCTACAAAGTGTTTAAAATTGCTAACCTAGTGAGTGGTGGCGGTGAAGCTAAGCACATCATCTCTGAAGGCTACGTAGCGGTAAATGGTGAGCTAGAAACCCGTAAGCGTCGTAAAATGTACGATGGCGACTTCTTTGAATTCAACCAAGAATACTATGTAGTGGTGTGTGATCAGCCAGTACAAGAAGAATCAGAAAAGCCGAAAAAGAAAGAAACGCCTAAAAAAGAGAACAAGGCGAAGAAAGGTCAGTCTAAAAAGGATTCTAAGAAGAAGGAATCTAAGAAAAGCAAAGCAGAAATGCTAAGCGCAAAGGCTGAACCAAAGAAAGAGAAAAAAGAGAAGAAACCGAAAAAGAAAGCGGATACGCCAAAGCCAACACGTGATGACAAAAGCGGCCGTAATTCGATTGAGTTCTTCTAAGTTATAGCTCTAACCTACTGATCTAAAGCTATTCTTTCAAAACGCAAGCAACCTTAGACTTAGGTTTACGTTAAGAAAATATCAAAAGGCTCACTATTTAGTGAGCCTTTTTTGTTGGTGAAATTTAGCTTTTGGTCTAATTTCCTTTTTGATGAGCCACAAACTCTACAAACCTATCCCTGAGTGGGTTGTCACTCTCTCCATTCCAGATTAACCCGACAGGCCAAGTCGCGTGTTCACCTTCTAACGCAATGAATTCCACATCGGTGTTACTAATGTACTGCGCACTGCTGGGTACGATGGTGAAACCGATATTGGCCGAAACCAAGGCAAGCAGGGTGAGGATATCATCGGCTTCTTGTGTCTTAGATAAGTCGATTTTATTGGTAAGACAATATTGTTGAATCTGTCTGTCTAATCCGGGGCCACGGTGCTGAGCCAATTTTAGATAAGGCCATTTCGATAACTCAAAGAGAACCTGATCGTTACCTGGCGCTTGCTTGAGAATATCTTTGTGAACCGCAATCACAAGCGAATCATTGAAAAGCGTTAGGCTCTTTAAATCCGAGGAGTCGGGTATTCGATTGAAGCTGATATCGAGTTCATGGCTCAATAGCTCGTCGGTCTGCTGCTTAGAAGGTGTGTCATTTAAGGTGATGTGAACGTCTGGGTACTGTTGTTTATAGGCGGCAATCAGTTTAGGTGCTTCGTGATAATTAGATACGCCAAAACCAATGTTCAAATGCCCCTGAGTTCCATTCACTACGGAGCCTGAAAGCTGCTCAAACGCTTGCATTGAATGAACCAAACGTTGGGCTTCGGCTAGTAAGGTTTTACCTGCGTGTGTCAGTTCTGCGCCGTTCCTGCCGCGAGAAAACAGACTCGCTCCTATATTGGATTCCAGTCGTTGAATCTTTTTGGTCAGTGCCGACTGAGTAATGTAGAGCTGCTCTGATGCCATACGATAATTGCCCGACTTAGCCAACTGACAAAACGCCTTCAGTAAATCAAATTCCATTCCGAATGCTCATTGAACTAAGAATATCTTTCATTATATGGAATTGAATCGATTTTTTATACTGAGTTCATACCAAATCAGATAAAGCGAAATTTGAGGACGAATAATGAAAAGAGACATCAAAGTAGCGTCGGTTCAGTTTAACCATCATGCAGGCGATAAGGCGTATAACTTGTCGGTGATAGGTCAATACGTTCAACAAGCTGCGAAGAGTGGTGTGGAGATCATCAGTTTCCCAGAGATGTGCATCACTGGCTACTGGCATGTGTCTGCTTTGTCGCGAGACGAGATAGAAGCGCTAGCGGAACCTGTGCCGAGTGGTGAATCGACTCAAAATCTGATTGCACTGGCAACACAGTTTGGCATCAGTGTTGGGGCTGGTTTGATAGAGAAGGGCATCGATGGCGAGCTATACAACACCTACGTATTCGCCATGCCCAATGGAGAAGTTCAGAAACACCGTAAACTGCACACCTTCGTTAGCCCACATATGAGCAGCGGCGACCAATACACGGTGTTCGATACGCCCCACGGTTGCAAAGTCGGTATCTTGATTTGTTGGGATAACAACTTGGTTGAGAATGTTCGAATTACTGCATTGAAAGGTGCCGATATTTTGATTGCACCACACCAGACGGGCGGTTGTCAGTCACGTAGCCCCAATGCGATGAAGCGAATTGACCCAGATTTATGGTTTAACCGAGATGAAAACCCAGAGGTGATTCGTGCTGAAATGCAGGGTAAGAATGGTCGCGAATGGCTAATGCGTTGGTTGCCTGTAAGAGCACACGATAACGGTATGTTTGTGGTGTTCAGCAATGGTGTAGGTGTTGATATGGATGAAGTGAGAACAGGAAATGCGATGATCTTAAGCCCTTATGGGGAAGTCATCACCGAGACGGACAGCGTTGATGACGATATGGTGATTGCGAATTTGAAAGCGCAAGAACTAGAGATGTGTACCGGGAGACGTTGGATTCGTGGTCGTAAACCTGAGCTATATCATTCACTGACTCAGCCATTAGGTCATGAACTGGACCCGCACCAAGCGCGTTTTGCAGAGAAGTAATGTTGTAAGCTCAGGTGAAAAAGGATGTATTAGTAGCGGTTAAAAGGGTGGGGAAGTTGAAAGAGAAGTGAGGGTTTCTGATGTAGTCTACCCACTTAAATCATGTTTAAGTGGGTAGACTATTTACACATCAAGTATCGAGCATCTAAGTTCTATTCTCAGTGTCTTGTGTGAGAAGAAGTTAGCTCTGATGCACGTAACTGAGCAACGGCTTTCGCTAGTTCTAGCTGAGCTTGTGCAAAGTTAATGTCTATGTTGCCCTTGTTGATGTTCTCTAGAGCGGCATATTTCGCTTCTTCTGCGCGAGCGCGGTCAATGTCTTTACCATGCAAGGCCGTGTCGGCTAATAACGTAACCACATCCGGCTGAACTTCCAGCATCCCACCAGAGACATACAGCACTTGGCCTTCTGATTTAGGGTCTGTAACAAACACGGTTACGCCCGGTTTGATCTTACTGAGAAGCGGGGAGTGACCGGGGCGGATCCCCAGTTCACCGTCAGCGCCAGAAACGGCTAGGGCATACGCTGGACCTGAAAACAGCGTACCTTCCGCACTTACAATATTAAGTTGAAATGTATTATCTGTAATTCCGATAGCCATGGTGCACCTGCCTCTTAGAGTGATTTTGCTTTGTTAAGCACTTCGTCGATAGAGCCACAGTACAAGAACGCTTGCTCTGGGATATCGTCATATTCACCGCTCAATAGACCTTTAAAGCCTCTTAGTGTTTCGCTTAGCGGTACAAAGACACCTTTCTGACCGGTAAACACTTCGGCTACGTGGTAAGGCTGCGTTAAGAAACGTTCAATCTTACGAGCGCGAGATACGGTCTGTTTGTCTTCAGTAGACAGCTCATCCATACCAAGAATCGCGATGATGTCTTTTAGCTCTTTGTAGCGTTGCAGCGTTGTTTGTACTTTTTGTGCAATGTCGTAGTGCTCTTGGCCTACGATCAGCGGATCTAACTGACGTGACGTTGAATCTAACGGGTCAATCGCAGGGTATAGACCCAATGCCGCGATATTACGAGACAGTACAACGGTCGCATCTAAGTGAGCAAAGGTTGTTGCTGGTGATGGATCGGTTAAGTCATCCGCAGGTACGTATACCGCTTGGATAGACGTGATAGAGCCTTGTCTAGTCGAAGTGATACGCTCTTGAAGCACACCCATCTCTTCAGCCAGTGTTGGTTGGTAACCTACTGCTGAAGGCATACGACCTAGCAGAGCTGATACTTCTGTTCCCGCAAGCGTGTAACGGTAAATGTTATCAATGAACAACAGTACGTCACGACCTTCATCACGGAAGCGCTCAGCCATAGTTAGGCCTGTAAGTGCTACACGTAGACGGTTTCCCGGTGGCTCGTTCATTTGACCGTAAACCATGGCTACTTTGTCTAGTACACCCGCTTCTTTCATCTCGTAGTAGAAGTCGTTACCTTCACGAGTACGCTCACCTACACCGGTAAATACAGAAAGACCTGAGTGGGCTTTGGCGATGTTGTTGATAAGCTCCATCATGTTGACGGTTTTACCTACACCAGCACCACCGAACAGACCAATTTTACCACCCTTAGCGAATGGACAGATAAGGTCGATAACCTTAACGCCTGTTTCTAGAAGCTCAGTGCTGTTTGCTTGTTCTTCATAAGAAGGGGCTTCACGGTGAATCTCGTAGTTTTCTTTCTGACCGATTTCACCACACTCATCGATAGGTTGACCAAGCACGTTCATGATACGGCCTAGCGTTTCTTCGCCGACAGGAACCGTGATTGGAGAGCCTGTGTTTTCAACCGTTAGGCCACGACGTAAGCCATCTGACGTACCCATTGCAATACAACGAACGATATTGCTACCCAGTTGTTGTTGTACTTCCAATACTAACGAGCTTGCTTCGTCGCTAGTCACTTTCAATGCATCATAAACGCGTGGGCTGTTGCCGCCGCTGAACTCGACGTCAACCACCGCGCCGATTACTTTAACTATTTTTCCAACACTCATTCTTAAATCCTCAAATTCTGTTCTTGACCCAGTCTTTTCTAGCCCTAGACAGCTTGGGCACCTGAGACTATTTCACTCAGCTCTTGGGTAATGGCAGCCTGACGCGCCTTGTTGTAGACCAACTGCAAGTCATCAATGAGTTGGCCTGCGTTATCAGTCGCCGCTTTCATAGCGACCATTCGGGCTGCTTGCTCACAGGCAATGCTCTCAACAATGCCTTGATACACTTGCGATTCGATGTATCGATGTAACAGTTCTGAGAGTATGTCTTTGGGTGCTTGCTCATAGATGTAGTCCCAACGACGCGCTTTTTTAGGCTCACCACCTTCCTCAGAATCCGAAGGGTGGGGGAGCAACTGCAAGGTCGTTGGCGCTTGAACCATGGTGTTGACGAACTGGTTGTAAACGAGATACAAGCTATCGATTTTACCTTCGTCGTAATGCCCGAGCATCGCATTCACCGTACCTAAGATGTCTTCTAACTTAGGTGTATCGCCAAGACCTGACGTTTGTGCAATAACGTTGCCGCCGCGTTGGAAGAACGAGATAGCCTTAGATCCCACTAAGGTTGTTTCTACCTCGACTCCCTTGGTGCGCCATTGCTCCATTTCTTCTAACACTTTCTTGAACAAGTTTGAGTTCAAGCCACCACACAAGCCGCGATCGGACGAGATAATGATGTAAGCGACACGCTTAGGTTCACGCTGTTGCAGGTAAGGGTGCTGGTACTCCAGGGAACCCGATGCAACATGAGAGATAACTTTTCGCATGTTCTCGGCGTAGGGGCGAGTTAGCGTCATGTTGTCTTGAACCTTGCGCATCTTACTTGCTGCAACCATTTCCATTGCGCTAGTGATTTTCTGAGTGTTACTAACACTGGCTATCTTGGTGCGAATTTCTTTAGTACTTGCCATAATCTGCTCCTATTTGTTTTGATTTCCAGCTAACAAACCGGAGCACTTACCAAGCTTTCATCCCAACAAAACCTTCTAGGATCTCTTTAAGAGCACCGTCGATGTCGTCATTGTAATCGCCTGTCGCGTTGATTTTTTCGAACAACGCAGGGTTCTGACCTTTGGCATAAGCAATCAGCTCTTCTTCAAAACGGGCAATGTTGTTTAGCTCAACACCGGCCAAGTAGCCTTTCTCTGCTGCGTAGATAACCGTTGCTTGCTCAGCGACTGACATTGGAGAGTATTGTTTTTGCTTCATTAATTCGGTAACACGCTCACCATGGTCTAGCTGTTTGCGCGTCATCTCATCTAAGTCAGAAGAGAATTGAGCAAAGGCCGCCAGCTCGCGATATTGAGCTAATGAAGTACGGATACCACCAGACAGTTTCTTGATGATCTTGCATTGCGCCGCACCACCCACACGAGATACCGAGATACCTGGGTCTACTGCAGGACGTAAGCCTGAGTTAAACAGTTGGGTTTGAAGGAAAACCTGACCATCGGTGATTGAGATTACGTTGGTTGGTACAAACGCTGATACATCACCCGCCTGAGTTTCAATAATAGGAAGCGCCGTTAATGAGCCTGTTTGGCCTTTCACTTCACCGTTAGTGAACTTCTCTACATACTCTGCATTCACTCGTGCTGCACGTTCTAGTAGGCGTGAGTGAAGGTAGAATACGTCGCCAGGGAAGGCTTCACGACCCGGTGGGCGTTTCAATAGCAATGAGATTTGACGGTAAGCAACGGCTTGTTTTGATAGGTCATCATAGATGATCAGCGCATCTTCACCGCGGTCACGGAAGTATTCACCCATGGTGCAACCCGCATAAGGGGCTAGGTATTGAAGCGCTGCAGACTCTGATGCTGATGCCACGACTACGATGGTGTTTTTTAGCGCATCGTGGTCTTCGAGTTTACGAACCACATTAGCGATAGTGGAGGCTTTTTGGCCAATCGCTACATACACACATTTGATGCCAGAATCTTTCTGATTGATGATCGCATCGATAGCTAACGCTGTTTTACCCGTCTGACGGTCACCAATGATAAGCTCACGTTGACCACGACCGATTGGCACCATGGTATCAACCGCTTTATAACCAGTTTGAATAGGTTGATCAACAGACTTACGTTCGATTACACCCGGTGCAATCACTTCTACAGGGTCGAGTCGGTCACAACTCACTGGGCCTTTGCCATCGATTGGCTCGCCTAATGTGTTGACTACACGACCAAGAAGTCCGTTACCTACAGGTACTTCTAAGATACGACCTGTACCTTTCACTTTCATACCTTCAGAGAGGTCAGTGTAGGGGCCCATAACCACCGCACCTACTGAGTGGGTATCGAGGTTAAGTGCGAGTGCGTATTTGCCACCTGGTAGCTCAATCATCTCGCCTTGCATAACATCAGCAAGGCCATTGATTGTGATGATGCCATCACGAACCGATACGATAGTGCCTTCATTGCGAGCCTCGGTGCTCACATTAAATTTCGAGATGCGTTCTTTGATTAGATCGCTGATTTCATTTGAATTTAATTGCATAATTGTTACCTATCTCGCGTGAAGTTGATGAGCCAATCGGTCAATTGATGTGTTTAAAGAACCATCGATAACGGTTTCACCCGCTTTGATGACCATTCCACCCACTAACGTGTCATCAATAACCTGCTTCATTTCAACCTGACGCTCTAATTTCTTCTCAAGTGCAGCTGTTAGTGACGTAACTTGATCTTGTGTCAGCATTTCTGAACTGGTGACAGTGACAGGCACTACACGTTCATGTTCGTCCTTTAGCTCGCAGTACAATTCAAACAGGTCTCTTACAACAGAAAGGCGGCCGTTCTCGGCCAAGACTCGAATGAGATTAATGACGTGGTCATCAACGAGTCCTTGGCAAATATGAATGATGAGGTTTGCCAGCTCTTCTGTTTGGTGTGTAGAAGCACCTTCTGCTGAAGAAATCTGACTAGCGATCGTTTCTTCTTCCGCGACAGCCACAAGAATGGACAGCATTGAGTGCCACTCTTGTAACTGGTTTTCACCTAAAGCAAATTCAAACGATGCTTTGGCGTAGGGATGAGCAATATTGGTGTAATCTGACATATTGCCTCTCCTTAGAGTTCGCTAATCATTTGGTCAACTAGCGCTCGGTTCGTTGCGGAATCTAGGTTTTTGCTAATCAGTTTCTGTGCACTTTGAATTACTGCGTCTGCCATATCTGCCTGAAGTTCACGGCGTATCTTTTGGCGTTCGCCTTCTAGCTCAGCTCTACCTTGTTCTAAGATGCGTGCCTTTTCTTGCTCGGCTTCTTGTTGCGCTAAGCTGATGATTTCATTGCGGCGTTTTCGGCCCTGTTCAACCAGTTCAGTCACATCTTTTCTTGCATCTTCGATGAGTTGCGCGCCATTTGATTTTGCTAGTTCTAGCTCTTTCGCAGCGTTCTCTGAGTGGCGTAAACCATCAGCGATTTCTTTTTGGCGCTCGTCTAACATCGCGGTGAGAGGGGGCCATACATATTTCATGCAGAGCCAAACAAAAATCACGAATGAGATTGCTTGTCCAAACATGCTTGCATTTAAGTTCATACCTTCCTCACTAAATCTTGATTATTTACAAATCGATCTTTCAAAGCGGTTTGATTAAGCCACGGCGAAGATGATGTATAGACCGATACCAACACCGATCATCGGTACTGCATCCACAAGACCCATCATGATGAAGAATTGAGTACGAAGCATTGGAGTAAGGTCTGGTTGACGCGCAACACCTTCAAGGTATTTACCTGCTAAGTTACCAATACCAGATGCTGCACCTGCTGCACCTAAACCGATCAGTAATGCACCTGCTACATATAAAACTGCGCTTACGATATCCATTTGTATCTCCGATAAATAATTTGTTAGTTAAATTTTTTAGTTATTAATTAGTGGTGTTCTTCTGTTGCCATACCTAAATAAACAACGGTCAGTACCATAAATATAAATGCTTGCAAGAATACGATTAATATGTGGAATAGTGCCCAAGGAACACTCAGTGCCCATTGCATCCACCATGGCATTAATGCGATCAGAATAAATATCATCTCACCTGCATACATGTTTCCAAATAATCGTAAGCCTAGTGATATAGGTTTTGAAATTAATGTTATTAATTCAAGGACTAAGTTAACAGGGTATAAAAGAGGGTTATCAAATGGCTGCGTAGTAAGCTCTTTGATAAAGCCTTTCAATCCTTTATTTTTAAATGTATAAGTCAACAGTAAGATAAATACACCGAGTGCCATCGACATTGGAATATTTACGTCCGCCGTTGGTAGATCTCTAAAGTGTTCTAGACCCATTGCACGACTTAATGCTGGTATGAAATCTATTGGTAATAAATCGACCGCGTTCATTAACAACACCCAAACAAAAGTGGTTAATGCCAGTGGCCCTATTAATTTATCCTCCGCTTGAAAAATCTCTTTTACTAGGTTGTTTACAAAATCAAATATCAGTTCGATAAAACATTGAAATCGACCTGGAACACCGCTGGTGCCCTTAGTCACTACGTATCGAAAAGCTCCAATAAACAGTAAACCCGTAATCCAAGATACCAACATCGAGTCGATATTGAACGCCCAGAAACCATCACCTGTAGTTAAGAAGGTTAAGTGATGCTCTATGTATTCGTGAGCGGTAGTTACTTGATCCATACTACACGTACTCCGATCTTGTAGAGGCAGTAATAAATGGTGTTAAGAAGTACCCAACCATAGTGAGAATATATGCGTACAATATTACTGGGTTATCCAATTTGAAAAACTGGAACGCCAAGATAAACATTAAGAACGTATAAGTTATTTTCACGACACGACTCATTTGCATTAAGTCACGTAAACTATAATTAGGATTCTTGCGCACCTTTAGGCTTGCATATATAAAACCAAACAGCGGAGGTAGCATCGCAATTCCGATACCCAAAGCCGACGATTCCATATCTACTTTATTACCAAAAAACACTTCATATAAAACTACACCGACGGCTAATACTACTTGGCAGAGAACAACTCTTTTAGCAGCAACAAGAATGTCACCACTTATCCCATTAAGCCTCATAATAAAACCTTATATTTAACAGTGTAAGCTCATATAAAACACAGTTTGAATATGTCTTGCTACTCGCATTTACTTGTTAATAAAACTTTGCTTGTTAACAAAGAGATAATCTTGCTGGTCTTATATCTCCTGACGAAATAGAACGATATAAACTAGTTCGCTCTCGTTTCGACAAAATATAAACTACGCCTAAAATTATGTGATCAAAACGACAAATATTGATATCAATAATTCCATTTTTGAAATGAATGTTTTTCATTTATGAAAGTAATAGTTCTATCACTTTATTCATGAATATTTAAGATGCTTTATCCTTGTGAAAAAGAGGGTCTTTTTAGAAGGGAGTAGCGAGCTAAATTTTCAACTTATGATCTTATCAATTAAGACTATTCAAACACTTAGGTTCATTTACAAGCTGAGTTGTGAAGTGTGATTTTGGTAGGGGTTAAGCTTGTTTGAGGCAATGATGGAAGATCTGGTTTTTCTGGTAAATTAAACGTACGTCGCTCCTTATCAATAAGCGAATATTTTTTATATTGTCGTCAGCTTGTCACTATTTGCGTGCGCGAGAGTGAAAATTCAGCGCCTAAATGTTTTTGATATAGGAGTGAAATGGGGGACTGGGTGTGCGAGAAGCATGGTGCGGAGAAGAAACACCGAGTTTTGAGGAAGTAAATGGCAGCAGAGCGCTGCCTAATTTACTTAATCTAGGCTCTCTTATGACTCTTCATAACTGAGGTATTGAATACATAAGTCATGGAAAGCCTGTGCTTGTGGCGAGATCGTACGATCAGACAGTCTGAAAATGCCGATTTGTCGTTGCAAGGGTGGGTCAATTAGCGGAATCCACACCAAGCGGGTTTCATTGGTTGGGAAAGCCAGCTTAGGTAGCGTGGTCACGCCTATCCCGAGCTCTAACACCGAAAAAAGCGAGGTAATGTTCTCGACAGAGTACAGGGCTTGTTCGCTGAGCATGCGCGCAGGTGTTGGGTCCAGTAGGGTGCAAGTCCCGTTACGAATGAAGGGCTGCTTTAACAAGGTTTGCCATTCTATTCCTTCCCGTTGAGAGGCGATAGGGTTATCTTTGAGGCACACCACACCGATAGGATCAGAAAGCAAAGGCGTGAAGTCGATGCTCTCTTCTTCTAAATGGGAGCTATTACCGAGGGCAACATCCACCTCGCCAGAGAGTAATCTTGCTTCTACCCCTGCCGCATTATCATCAATCAAACTCACTTCTACATTCTGGTACTGCTCACAAAATGCCCCTAAAACACTAGGGATGAGTTTTGCGGCCACCGAAGGCACGCTCGCTATTCGAACTCTTCCTTGTTGTCCTGCTGCCGCTGCGCGTAAGTCATTGTCTAATGCTTTGTAAACGTTCAGAAATTGAATGATCTTGGGCAAACATATTTCTCCAAAAGGCGTCAGTGTCGATTTGTTGCCTGTTTCAAACAGAGGTTGGCCGAGTATTTTTTCCAACTCTTTTATCGAAGTCGAAAGTGCCGCTTGCGATCGATTTGCACGGTGAGATGCCGCTCTAAATCCACCTTCTTCGACCACCAAAACGAAATGTTTTAACTGTTGTAGCTTAATACTCATGACTCCGATCCTTCTCTAGCCCTTGCTATACTTTACTTTTTGCAAGGTGATAGATTTTATTTATCAAATGCACAAAATTTACCGTTAGATTTATCAGGCGTCAAGGTGCAGTATTTAACCATCTTGAAACATAGTTGTTACAAAATTGGATGAAATCGTGAACGCACAAACTAAAAAACACCCAGTAAAAACCTCTCTTTTTGCTTCAAAAGCACCACTAGAGTGGGCAATCGTTAATAACGGCACTCTATACACTGCGCAGATTCCAATCGATGAAACGGGCGCAGTAGTAGAAGGCGGTATTGAAGCGCAAACGCGTCAGACTTTTAACAACCTTGTTCATACCTTGGAGTGTGCAGGCGAATCGATGGATTCTGTGCTGCAGGTTCTGATTTACGTGACTGACCGTGAATACCTGAAAACGGTAAACAGCGTATACGGAGAATACTTCAACGCACCTTATCCAAATCGTGCAGCAGTCGTTGTTGCAGGGCTAGCTAGAGAAGAGATGTTGGTTGAGTTCGTGGTTTATGCATCGGCGTCTCAACCTGAATAAATGGACTGTGAACTGAGGCAATTTGCCAATCAAAGCTGTTTGTCTACGCAGATCTTTACTGATACAAGCGAATAGCTTTACGTTTAGATACAAAATTAATACTTATTCTCTATATAAATTAACAATTTATTAATTAATCCGATGGTTGCCAGACTCAACCGCAACCTAACGTTACAAGGACAGAATGATGACTCACTTACAGAATGTTCAAGCAGAAAACGCACTTTACATTGGCGGCGAATGGCAAGCGGGTGTAAGCACCGTAGCGAACATTAACCCATCAGATATTTCTGAAAATATTGGCAACTTTGCACAAGCAAGTGCTGAACAAGTTCAACAAGCGATTTCAGCGGCGAAACACGCTCAACCAGAGTGGGAAAAAACGCCGATTGAACGCAAGCAAGCGGTGCTTCAAGCGATTGGTGATGAGCTGATTGCCCGTTGTGATGAGCTGGGCACTTTGCTATCTCGTGAAGAAGGTAAGCCTTTTGCTGAAGGTCGCGGTGAGATTTACCGTGCAGGTCAGTTCTTCCAATACTTTGCGGCTGAAGTGCTTCGCCAAATTGGTGACAACGCAGATTCTGTACGCCCGGGTGTTTCTGTTGAAGTGACTCGCGAAGCGGTGGGCGTTATCGGCATTATCTCTCCTTGGAACTTCCCGACAGCAACAGCAGCTTGGAAAATTGCTCCAGCATTGGCTTTCGGTAACAGCGTTATTTGGAAACCAGCAAACCTAACACCAGCAAGTGCGGTCGCGCTTACAGAGATCATCCACCGCCAAGGTATCCCTGCAGGTACGTTTAACCTTGTACTGGGTAGCGGTTCAACAGTAGGTGATGCACTGATCAACTCTAAAGAAGTGAACGGTGTGAGCTTTACCGGTTCTGTTGATACGGGTCGTAAAGTGGCAGCGGCTACAGCGCCAAACTTCGTTCGATGCCAACTAGAAATGGGCAGTAAGAACGCACTTGTTATTGCTGACGATGCTGATATCCAAACTGCGGTTGATGCAACGATTGCAGGTTCTTTCTCTGGCGCAGGCCAAAAATGTACCGCGTCTTCTCGCCTTGTGGTTATGGATAGCATTCACGACCAATACGTTGAAGCACTGATTAAACGTATGAGCGAGCTGAAAGTGGGTCACGCACTGGAAGAGGGTGTGTTCATGGGCCCTGTCGTTGATGGCAACCAACTTGAAGCAAACCTAGGTTGGGTTGAGAAAGCACGTCAAAGCGGCGGTGAGCTGGCATTTGGTGGCGAACGCTTGAGTATGAAGCACGAAGGTTTCTACATGTCTCCAACGCTGTTCTTGAACACTAAGAACGATTGGGAAGTGAACCAAGAAGAAGTGTTCGCACCAATGGCAAGTGTGATTCGTGTCGCTGACCTAGAAGAAGCGATTGCGACAACCAACGACACTCGCTTCGGTCTAACAGGCGGCATCATTACTCAGAGCCTACGTACTAGCGCAATGTTCAAGCAACAAGCGCAGACCGGTTGTGTGATGGTCAACCTACCAACAGCAGGCACGGATTACCACGTACCGTTTGGTGGTCGTAAAGAGTCTAGCTTCGGTCCTCGTGAGCAAGGTCAATACGCGAAAGAGTTCTACACAGTGGTTAAGACGGCTTACCAACGTCCTTACTAATCCACTTTCTAAATAAGAATTGGATAGCTGAATTAACTTCCTAGCTATCCAGCTATCGAATTGGCCTGATTCACAGAGTCAGGCCAACATTCAAACCAAAGCAGCAAACGAACTTAGACAAGTGATTTAACCCATTTTTGAAAACATGTTATTTGAGCGTGTTTTCAAAACCGAGCTAGAACACTGAGCTTTCAATAGGAGTGGTTATGTACCAGCAACGGATTGTTATAGATGGATTGCAATACTGCAATTGGAACAGAGAATATTTCCAAACACTAAAGGCGAGCGGCATTACAGCAGTTCACGCTACCGCGGTTTACCACGAGACGGCTCGTGAAACCTTATCTCGCTTTGCAGAATGGAATTTAAGATTCGAGCAGAACGCAGACCTTATCATGCCGATTCACTCAATGGCTGATGTCGAGACTGCAAAAGCGACTGGCAAAGTCGGCATTTTCCTTGGTGCTCAAAACTGTTCTCCAATCGACGATGAGATCGGTCTTATCGAAGTGATGCGTAAGCAAGGTCTTTTGATCATGCAACTGACGTACAACAACCAGAGCTTATTGGCGACGGGTTGCTACGAGAAGAACGACACAGGTATTACTCGCTTTGGTAAACAAGCCATCGAAGAGATGAACCGAGTGGGCATGATCATAGATATGTCTCACAGTGCAGAGCGCTCAACACTTGAAGCTATCGACTTGTCTTCTCGTCCTATTTGTATCAGCCATGCGAACCCGACGTTTGCTCATGATGCACTACGAAATAAATCAAACGATGTAATTAAAGCTCTAACCGCACGCGGCGGCTTAATCGGATTCAGCTTGTACCCATTCCACCTACCAAACGGCAGCCAATGTACCTTGGAAGATTTCTGCCAGATGGTTGCGACTACGGCTGACATGGTCGGCGTAGAGCACCTCGGTATTGGCAGTGACCTATGCTTAAACCAACCTCAAGCCGTTCTTGAATGGATGAGAAATGGTCGTTGGTCTAAAGCAATGGACTACGGCGAAGGCTCTGCGAACAACTCAGGTTGGCCAGATGCGTTGCCTTGGTTCTGTGGTAGTGCGGGTATGGAAAACATATATAACGGATTGATGCGTCATGGTTTCAACGAGTCTGAAGCTGGGCAAGTCTTGGGAGAAAACTGGTTTAACTTCTTGAAAGATGGCCTAGAGCCTCAAACCAAGGGTTAACGGTTTCTCGCGAGCCATCATCGAATTAGCAGCCTTCTAACAAACGTTCAATAAGCAAGTGCTGCTTAAACCAATTTCACTATTCAAAAGGAACAACGGTCTATTTCGCAACGCGGTAACCCAAACATGGATTAGCCTGCCCAACACAAAAAACAATAGGGCAGGTGTTAAATACACCCTTGTAGTCATCATTCAAATGACAGCTGCAAAGAAACCTCTGGAGTCAGAGTATGTCTGATTTAACCAATAGCGTGAAATCTTCAAGCTTAAATGCGGGTCAAGCACACACAACAATTAATGCAAAAAGCAACACAAACGAGTCTGAGTCTACGTCAGACAAATTAGGCCTATCCAACCCAGCACTTTGGTACAGCGGCGGTTTTATCGCTCTGTTCGTGGCACTTGCTCTATTTGATGGCGAGCTGTTATCAAGCCTAGTAAATACGGGCTTTGCATGGTCTGTAAAAGTATTCGGTCCTTACTGGCAAATGCTTCTTCTTCTGACTTTTCTTATTGGTCTTGGCCTGGCGGCAGGGCGAACAGGCAAGGTTATCCTAGGCGGCATCGCTAAACCTGAAATGGACGGCTTCCGTTGGATGGCGATCATCTTCTGTACGCTACTGGCAGGTGGCGGTGTATTTTGGGCAGCAGCAGAGCCTATCGCTCACTACGTTAGCCCACCACCATTGTACGGCGCACAAGAAAACGCACAGCAAGGCGCGGTGAATGCTTTATCGCAATCCTTTATGCACTGGGGTTTTCTAGCATGGGCCATTGTCGGTAGCTTAACGTCTATTGTGGTGATGCACCTTCACTACGACAAAGGCTTACCGCTTAAACCTCGTATTTTGCTTTACCCAGTTTTAGGCGAGCGAGCATTGAAAGGTCACACCGGCGCATTGATTGATGCATGTTGTATTGTCGCAGTAGCGGCGGGCACCATTGGTCCTATCGGCTTCTTAGGCTTGCAAGTGAGCTACGCACTGAACGCACTGTTTGATATTCCTGATGGCTTCACGACGCAGCTTATCATCATCCTGTTCGCTATCGTTCTATACACATTGTCTGCATTAAGTGGTCTTAACCGCGGGATGCAAATGCTAAGCCGTTACAACGTAATTTTAGCAATGGCATTGATGGTCTACATTCTGATCTTCGGCCCAACAAACTTCATTTTCAATGGCTACATCCAAGGTGTAGGCAGCATGATAGATAACTTCATCCCAATGGCAACATACCGTGGTGACGAAGGTTGGTTGAGCTGGTGGACAGTATTCTTCTGGGGTTGGTTCTTAGGTTACGGCCCAATGATGGCAATCTTCATCGCACGTATTTCACGCGGCCGTAGTATTCGCCAATTGGTATCAACCATCAGTATTATTGCGCCGTTTGTAACATGTTTCTGGTTCACCATTGTAGGTGGTTCTGGTCTAGCGTTTGAAATTGCAGACCCAGGCAGCGTAAGTAAAGCGTTCGAAGGCTTTAATTTACCTGGCGCGCTACTGGCAGTAACTCAGCAACTACCAATGCCAATGCTTATCTCTATTCTGTTCTTGATCTTGACGACGATCTTCATCGTAACGACAGGTGACTCAATGACTTACACCATCAGTGTGGTAGTCAGTGGTGAGACAGAACCGAATGCAATTATTCGTACTTTCTGGGGTGTGATGATGGGGGTAACAGCATTGATTCTGATTTCCCTAGGTTCAGGCGGAATCTCCGCGTTGCAATCGTTCATTGTGATCACAGCGGTACCGGTGTCCATAATCTTACTGCCATCGCTTTGGAATGCACCTCAAATCGCAATCAAGATGGCGAAAGAGCAAGGTTTTTAAAGAACAGGTTTTTTTAAAGAGCAGATTTTGTAAAGAAAAGGGCTCTGTAAGACAAGAGCTCTGTAAAAAAGAAACTGATTGAATAAGAACAAATCAGCCTTCGAAAGAAGGCTGATGCAAAAATTCCGAAAGGAACAGCAAAACCGTACTGGTGAAGATACACCGGACGGCAAAGTATTTAGGTCAATCGATCTAGTCAGGACAAATAATAAGGGGCGAGCTCGCTTGCCCCACATAACGTGAAAGCTAACCAGCATACTGTAATAACGAATGCTTCAAATGACGGCAACGATCGGTTCTGAATGGCTAGCAAAATCCTATAACTATAAGGTGGTGAGCAAAATGGATGCACATCGTTCTACCTACACTGAATCAGCATTACGTGACGCAACGGTTGTCATGGCACCGGAAAGGCTAGGTGCGATGCACCAAACACGCATCAGCTTCGTGAGAACTCTGATTCGTAAAATGGCGCAGCAAGAGTGGAAAGTGACGAAACATGAGTGGCAATTAGACGCTCAAGGTTTTGGTCATGTTATCTATAAGCTAGCGACGCCAAACCATGTTTATCATTTGGTTGTTTTTTGCGACGAAATTGCAGATGACGAACGAAATGACCGTGTAATTGCTGAAAAGTGGGACGTAACGTTTGCGCTTGTTCTTGGTGATGTTGATGTCACCCTACTTGAAAGACTTCGTGCGAATGTACCGCTTCAAGAAGCCGGCCGTAATCCAAATAACGTACTTGTTTTAGCGCGTGCAAACAAAAGTGTACGTGTGTTTGAACACATCGTGAGTCACTTGGCGAAAGGTGTTCAACCAACGCCAAAAGAACTCGCTGAAGTAGGCTACATCCTACGAACCACTGCCGTTTATGGTAATGGCAAATTTGGCATTGCAGACTTTAAAATCTTAGAGAAAAATGAAGATTTTAATCAGTCATTTAGTGCGCAAATGTGTGCAGTTTATATGCTGCGTGAGTTCAGCCTAGATTGGGTTCATTACCTAGCCGAACAACAGGGCGGTGAACAAGCGATTACCTTGCATCGAGGATTACAACGTTACCTTGGTGTTGGTAATGCGACTGGTTTAGGTATGGCGCCATACCTGATTAACCACCCTAGTATTGTCGATCAGTGGATGACAACCCGTGAACATGCATTGGCGGACGTGTTGGCTAGTCAGACCGATACGGCGTTGTTCGAGCCACTACGTAGATACGTTAAAAAAGCGATTTGTCATTTAGAACAAGTTGTTACCATCAATGAAAACCAGCAAGAGTTGAACAAAACCGCTGTTGATGAGTTAAAACACGCAGAACAGTCACTAGAAGCTTCTGTAAACCATTGCGATACATGGGCGCAGTTAGTTGAACAATCTAAGCACATGAGTATGGAAGCCCAAGAAATCCTTATCTCATGCTTGATGGAATTGTACCCAGAATTAGTGGACGCCCATCAAGAGCATATGAATTGTAGCGAAACACTCTCGCTTCCTAGTGGCAAAAAGATCCAAGACCTATTGGTTGTGTTAGAAGAAAAGTACCGTTGGGCGATCACGACTGACTTTACGAAAGCAGAAAATAACTACTGGTTCTGGTATCGCTCTCAGGACAAAGAAGAGCCAAGGCTCGGTGTTCGAGGCGAGGAACTCGGCGAAGAGCGCGAACTGCCGTTGGATATCGGCCGTCAAGCTTACCGTCTGTACCATGCTTTATTGCAATTCGCGCCAGAGCTTTCATTGGCTGAATTCCTTGTTAAACAACCGCAGCATCGTGCCATTGCGCGCCGTGTGTGGACGCTAGGTAACAAGGCGATGGGCGACATTCAAATGAACGTGCTGCACCAAGACTCGCCACCAATGCATTTGCTGCGTTGTAAGCTAGCGATGTTTGGAGCGACTAAGTTTGATCCTCGCTCAGACCGTTGGGTACGAGTGACGTTTTTCCAAGGTGCACCGTTGCTTGATGAAATTCATCAGGACGAATGGGTGTTCCCAATCTTACCAAGTGAAGCGGAGATCGCTGACTCAAATAGAGTTCCTACACATATCAACGCTCAACATGGAGGTAAATCGTTATGATCGTTTCTCACAATGAACTGGTAGCGGCCGTTAATAAAGCCTTTCTGGGTATGCGTCGTACATGTGGTGAAGCCGATGTGATAGCGAACATGGTGGCAGATTTACAAATGGTTGGCTTGGATGGTGTTCGTCATTTTAACAATGCGAGCAACTTTATGGGGCTAGAAGACGATTGCCCTGTAGACATCCAAGTGACAAGCGACAACACAGTTGAAGTGGACCTGCACAAGGCGAGCTTAGCGTGTCATCTTCCTGTGGTGATGGATTACGCCATTGAAAAAATGGTCGGTAAAAAGACGCTGAAAATCGAGCTAAACAACTGCCATAACCGTTGGTTAGCGTACAGTGAGCTTGTAAAACTCGCAGCGAAAGGCATCGCGTGTACTGCACGTTGGGACAATGGCTCAAACCCTAAGAGCACCTTGTATGTGCTTAACCGTGGTTGCGTTGCACCAGAACTGTTTTTATCAGATTCGCCACTGACATCGGACGATCATATCCACAATATGACCATCGAGCTTTCCGTCCAGGATTTCGATATCGAACGTTTGTCAGATGGCTACCAAACACACATTGAATCGGAAGCGCTTTTTAAAACTCAAGAGAAGGCGTGGAACGAGGGCATTGAAGTTGACGATGGAGAGTGGGGCGCGTTGAAAGAAACGGCGACGGCTATCCTTGTTGAAAACAGCCAACGTTCAATTCAAGGTGCAGGTGAGCTCGAGGCTTCTTAGCTTTGTTTTATAGAGCTATAAGTTACAGAAGCTCAGTTTATAGATCTTTGGCTTATAGAAACTAAACCTATAAAGCCTGAGCTTGTTCAACCTAAAAACCTCATTTACAACAGATAAAACCAAAGAGCTTAACGTATCCTCACCTCGTTAAGCTCTTTTTATTTGTGTCCCACTTTTGTTCTTCTTCTCAATAGATCACATCTTAAACTCTCTGTTTTGACACAAGTTGTTACGCGTATAAAGCTAATTTGGCGATTTAATGAAGTACCTTCACATTCAGGTTCAACAAACGGTTTCATTTACAAGCTAGTATGCGTATCTTGCTAACTACGGTGCCAAAGGGTGCCATTTTTATTCGTACCAATGACTTTAGAATCAGATAAAAAGGAATGAAGCGTGCAAGCTAACTTTATTGATGGAACCACCCTGTACCGTCAGCACTCTTTCGAGTTGCCACTTGATTATCAAGCCAAAGATGGACAACAGATCCAAGTCTTCGCACGTGAGCTGGTTGATCTCGCTAAAGATGAGCAAGAGCTGCCGTGGTTGATCTACTTTCAAGGCGGCCCAGGTTTTCCTTCTCCACGGGTGAGTGGTCAATCGGGTTGGCTAAAGCGTGCATTACAAAACTACCGTGTTCTGCTTCTAGACCAACGTGGTACTGGCAACAGCACGGTTATCAGCCATGAAACTTTGGCGCATTTGTCTCCAGAACAACAAGTCGAATACTTAACGCATTTCAGAGCGGATAACATCGTTCGTGACGCTGAAGCGATTCGTGAACAGTTTGGTATTAAGCAATGGTCGACGATTGGTCAAAGCTTTGGTGGCTTCTGTACACTGAGCTATTTGTCACTGTTCCCACAGAGCTTGCAGCGTTGTTATGTGACGGGCGGCATTCCTTCTATTGAACGAGAAGCTGACGATGTTTATCGTGCGACTTACAAGCGTGTAGAAGACAAAAACAGAGCTTTCTTTGCTCAGTTCCCACAAGCACAAGCTATGTGTCGCGAGATCTCTGATTACCTGCTCAACAACGATGTGAGACTGCCAAACGGTCAGGTGTTCACAGTTGAACAGTTCCAGCTAATAGGTATTAATCTTGGTGGCGGCGAAGCAAACTTTCCAATGTATTTCACACTGGAGAGTGCGTTTGTTGAAGTGAACGGTAACAGACAGCTGAGCTACAGCTTCCTAAATCAAATGCAGCAAGAGCAGGGTTACTTAACTAACCCAATTTACGCAATCTTGCATGAATCGATTTACTGTCAAGGTACAGCGTCTAACTGGTCTGCACATCGTGTTCGTGAGCAGTACCCACACTTCAACTACCAATCGGGCAGTGAGTTCTGGTTTACTGGTGAAATGGTGTACCCATGGATGTTCGACCAACTTGAAACGCTGAAGCCACTGCGTGAAGCCGCGAACATGTTGGCTGAAAAGTCGGACTGGGGCACTTTGTACAACGCAGAGCAGTTGAGCAAGAATACAGTGCCAATGGCGTGTGCCGTTTACGCCGATGACATGTACGTTGAGTTGGATTACAGCCGTGAAACATTGGCGAACATTCCTAACTCGAAAGCGTGGATCACCAATGAATATGAACACAATGGCTTGCGAGTAGACGGCGAAAGGATTGTCGATAAATTGATGACGATGGTTGAAGCGTTAGAAAATCTGCCAAAGTAATCAAGCTATTTGCACTAGAAACAAGATGCGTTAGAAGCTTTCTACTTTAGAAACTATCTACGTTAGAAATACGATACGCCAGAAACAAGAAAACGCTGCACCCATGCAGCGTTTTTTTATGTCATCGAACTATTCGATTTAAGGAACTAGGAGGGGTAGCCCTTGAAGCCATTAAGGTTGGATGACGATATCTTGATTTTCAGTGGTCGATAAGCTGGCGCGGTTCTGTTCGATAAGCTGAGCCGCATAAGAGGGAGTTACAGCTTGAATTTCGCCTTTTGAACGAATCGTTAATGCTTCCCACGCATGATCACGGTATTTGCCTGTTTGTGTATATTCAATAAGTACTCTCATGATTCTTCCATCCGATGTGTGGTTAACGTGCTACTAACATTAGCGCCATTATTGTGGTTACACACCTGTTAAAAATGGAACATAAGATTAACCAAATGAGAATGCGTGTAACTTGAAAAACAGACCTAACTGCACTTATCTTCTTAACCGCGTTTATCGCAACTAACCGTATTTATCGCAACTAACAGCATTTATCGTAACCAACCTTACTTATCGTAAATAGCGTCCATAAAAAAACGCTGCACAATGGCAGCGTTAAAGTTGAGATAGGTTAAAGGTTGCTTAGCTGTTTTCTAAGCCAACAATCTTGCGTGCAGACATCACTGCACTATCCAAATCGGTCAATCTACCAGCACTTGCTGGACCAAGAACTGATGAATACAAAGCCAACTGCTTCTCAAATGATAAATCTAATTGGTTATATAGATTTTGGCGGATTTGAGCGTGTTGCTGTGGCTTTGCGCTCGATAGGCCTTCCAACGTATCGTAGATGAGTGTAGTTGTATCCATAACTGTCCTTAGTACATCTTTAGAAAATTTTGCATATTATGCACTTGGTGTCATCTTTGTTCTGCGAGATTGATCGCATTATGTGCAGCTCTGCTTAATTGTGTAATCAGTTAGTTACAATTGTGTTGTACGGCAAAGTATCGAAAACTTGGGTTTGGGCAAAAGAAAGGAGACACAGTGGTCTCCTTTTGGCTTGTTAGGCAAACATAAAAGTTACGTGCTGTTCGCTGCTTGTTGGGCCAATCGGCTACGCACAGCTACAGCGCCTATCGTATGTTAATGTTCTTATCTCGATTTTCGTACATTTCAGGTGTGGTGTGTAATCCACCTGCATAGCCTGCTGCTTCAAGTGTTTCTCTTACCTCTCGAACATGCTCAGCCGTGACCGGTTCATTTCTGTCGCCAAGGTTTAAACGCACAAACGTGATTAACTCAGCTAAGCGTTGATCCGACAGTACATCCTCAAAACTTGCCATTGGCATGAAATTTCTGTCTTTGTCGAGATAGGTGGGTTGCAAGCCGCGCACCGTTACCGCAATGGTATTGAATGGGTCGCTGTGCATGATAATACCGTTGTTCAACAGAGTAGGGGCGATTGGATCGCGACCTTTACCATCGTCACCATGACAGGCCCCACAGGTTTGACGATACGTGGTGTAGATTTCACTGGCATACGCAGCTTCATCAAACCCTTTAGGCTGTAACTGAACGGCATCACTGGCAATGGTGTTGTTGATGTCCCCACTGAGTAGGTAATAGGACATCGACTCAATATCTTCACGCGTCATCAAGCTTAGGCTGTTTTTCACTACATCAGCCATACCCGCAAAAGCGGTGCCTTTGTCTGAATGTCCTGTGTGTAAAAAGTCTGTGAGTGTTGCTTCATCCCAACCATCGATATAGAGCTCATTGGCTGTAATATCAGGCGCGTTCCAACCGTCGATCAAGTTACCTTGGAAAATACGTTCTGGTATCAGTGCTTGGGCAATATTTCGAGGTGTATGGCACTCCGAACAGTGACCAAGTCCTGCGACCCAATATTTGCCTTGTTGCCACTTATCGACATTCTCAATTTCTCCTTTGAGTTCCTCTGGCACTTCATAATCAATAGGGTCGGTATCCATGAATACGATGTTCCAGCCAAGCAAACCTAAGCGAATATTGGATGGAAACATCATGCTGTTGTCATCATTGCGTCGCGGCACGGCGGTGATTGACTGCATGTATTCCCATAAATCCACCATGTCTTGGTCGGTGAGGTATTGATAGGAGGTGTAAGGCATTGCAGGGTACAGGTAACCATTCTTGCCTTTACCTGCGACTAACGCCGCTCGGAAATCATCGAAGTCATAAGTCCCAATACCTTCGGTAGTGTGTGGCGTTATGTTGGTTGAATACACGGTGCCGAAGGGGGTGACAAAGGGTAGGCCGCCAGCAAAGGGTTCGCCACCTTCTGCACTATGACAAGCCACACAGTCACCGGCATAAGCGAGATATTCTCCGCGCTCAACAGATGATGCTTTCAAACTCGCGAGCCGTTGTTGCTCTACGTCACCAGCGTGTCGGATATAAGCCCCAAGCGCGAGTATCTCGTTCTCACTGAGCTGCTCATCAAACGCAGGCATTAGGTTGTTCAAACCGTAATTGATGGTGTGCTGAATCTCTTCAATACTCCCTCCGTGAAGCCAGATATCATCGGAAAGATCAGGTACGCCAATCGCTGGGTTAGCGACAGCACCATCGGCATGACAAGACGAACAGTATTGGACGAACAAGGTTTTACCGAGCTCGACTTTAATCTCCGGCACATCGGTATGACGTTGGTTGAGGGAGGCTAGATAGTAGGAGACTTTTGCCACCTCGTCTGGGCGCATGATTTCACTCCAACCCGGCATCGCTCCATTTCGCCCTTTGGCAATCGAATGGATCACAGTTTCATCACTGCCGCCGTATAACCATTCTTGGTCGATAAGATTAGGGAAGTGTTTCTGACCTTGTGCATTATCTCGGTGACAAGCGGCACAGTGAGTTTGGAATAGAATCCTACCGCTGTTCACGATCTCTGGGACAGCAGCTAATCCCTCTAACGTGGTTTCGCTGGTTTGTGCAAATTGCTCATTGAGAGTGGTGGATGGTGAACTGAGCTTATCGTCGCTTTGTTCCCAATCGACTAAGCCTTCCCATTCTCCAAGCCCGGGGTAGAGCACCAAATAACCCGCAGACAAAAGAAATGCCACTGCATAACTGATAAATAACAGCTTAGGTGGAGGCGCATCTTTCTCTTCAATACCATCAAAGGTGCCAATGGTGTGGTCGTGATCGGCCTTGTGATTGCTACGCCAGTATTTAACGACAACAGACACCATCAGAACAAAGAATATTAAGGTTAAGAGTACCGCCCATAGATTCCAGAATGTGCTCATTGTGATACCTCCTGTGACGTATCTTTACCCAGGCTTTGTAAATAGCGAATCAGAGCTTCACCTTTGGTTTTGCCTCTTACTTGCAAACGGGCATCACCAATTTCTTGATCGGTATAAGGCACACCTAAGGTACGTAACACTTCCATTTTGGCGCTAATATCATCGCCAGTCAGAGTCTGCTCAAATAGCCACGGGTAAGAGGGCATGATCGAGGTCGGTACGACTTTTCGAGGGTCAATTAAGTGAATAGCATGCCATTGGTCAGAATACTTTCTACCTAAGTTAGTGAGGTCAGGACCAGTACGTTTAGAGCCCCACAAGTTAGGAAACTCATAGATATCGTCTGCTTCTTGGTTCGGGCGACCATTACGCTTCACTTCTGGCTCTAGAGGGCGAACCATTTGTGTGTGACAAACATGGCAGCCTTCACTGATGTATATGTCTCGGCCTGCTAACTCAATCGGTGTGAGAGGCATCGCTAAGCTGCCTTTGGCAATATCATCGCCACGGACAATGCTTGGCACTACCCAGACCAATAAAGAGAAGGAGGCCACGACAACAGTGGTCAAAATTAAAATGACGATTGAATGTGTAAAGTCTTTACTCATCATTTAAGCTCCTTCATTAACAGTGTGTTTAGCATCATGAGTTACGGGCATACGAACCGTTTTGTACAAGTTGAAAGCCATTAAGAACAATCCAAGTACAAACAGCGCGCCACCAAAGAAACGCATGAATAACCAAGGTGCTTTAAAATCCATAGCCTCTACAAAGCTGTAAATCAGTTCGCCATTTTCATTTTGAGCGAGCCACATATAGCCTTCACCGATGCCTGCGATCCAAAGTGCTATCGCATAGATGGCGACGCCAGCATGAGCGAGCCAAAAGTGCCATTTAATCAGTCGTCGTGACCAAAGATCGGTTTGGCCCCACAAGCGTGGAATGAAGTAGTAAAAAACCGCTATCCCTGACATTCCAACCCATCCTAGAGCCGCGGAATGTACGTGTCCTATGATCCATTCGGTGTTGTGTGCCACCATGTTGAACCAGCGAATAGCGAGTAGCGGGCCTTCGAATGTCGCCAAGCAGTAGTAAAGAATCGCTGAGAAAAAGAATAAAAGAATGTAGTCGGACTTCAGCTTTTCTTTGTTTTGTAGGAGGGTCATTGCGCTATTGAACGCACCTGCCCAAGAAGGGAGCCAAAGGATCAATGACATCACGATGCCGATGTTCTGAATCCAGATAGGAACGGAAGAGTAAACCAAATGGTGCGTTCCGGCCCACGTGTAAAAGCCGACCAAGCCCCAGAAATGGATCACAGACAAACGGTACGAGTAGATAGGTCGATCCGCCGCTTTGGGTATGAAATAGTAGTTCATACCAATCACACCAGCGGTCAGCAAGAAACCGACGGCATTATGTCCCCACCACCATTGAACAATCGCATCTTGAGCGCCTGCAAACACAGAGTAGGACTTCATCGCCAACACAGGCATCGCGAGGTTGTTCACGATGAAAATCATTGCAACGACGATAATGAATGCAGCAAAGAACCAGTTAGCCACAAAGATATGGCTGACCTTTCGTTTAGCAAGGGTGCCAAAGAACAACACCGCGTACAGCACCCAAACCAACACAATCATCAAGTCGATTGGCCATTCAAGCTCCGCATACTCTTTTGAGGTAGTGTGGCCTGCGGGTAAGGAAATGACCGCAAGTAACAGGATGAATTGCCAGACCCAAAATACCATCCATGAAAGGCTTTTGTTGAACAAGTCACAATGGCCTGTTCGCTGGGCAATGTACAAAGACGTCCCCATCAAGATATTCACGACGAAGCCGTAAATTACTCCAGAGGTATGTAGCGGACGCAGTCGACCAAATTGGAAATACTGAGAATCAAAGTTTAAGACTGGCCAATATAATTGCGCGGCGAGAATCACGCCGATGATCATACCTACAATCGCCCACACTAAGGATGCAATGATGAAGTACTTCACGACCTTAATGCTGTATTGCGTTGTCACTTGTTCCATAACAAGGCTCCTTGCCTAGAGGTTTTGAATCGCTGACTTAATTTGAATCGCTGAGCGAGCCTGCTTCGTTGCCGAGCACAGAATAGAAATAGGAAATGTCACGGATGTCTTGGTCTGAGAGCGTGTCGGCTTGTTGTTGCATGAGAATCGCTAAGCCACTGGTTCTTTCTCGAGTCTGGTAATCTTTCAATGAAGAGATGAGATAACCCACTTTTTGACCGCGAAGGTTCGGGTAGGGATCTTGTGTTGAGATGCCATCAGCGCCATGACAGGTCATACACACTTTGGCTTTTTGTTTACCTAATTCGAATTGTTCTTGATTAACTTCAGCAGAAACAGGAAACATGACCAGCGTCATTACTAGGGTAGAAAGTGTCGCCATGGGGTTAAATTTTTTTTTATTCAAACTCATTCTCGATTCCCTTGATTATGAAATGAGTAAGCTTTCTAAGGTCAATACACGAGATCAATTGGTGGAGAAGAAACGACTGGAACTCGTTATTAGGTCTCTTAAAGCTGCTTACGTTCGATTAAAGGTTATGCAGCAACCAGCATTCTCGCTACTTACTTACTCATATTTATTGTTAATTTTGTTGTTTGATACGTATTCATAAGGCTGATTGGTTTACTTACGCAGAGTAAAATACGAGTTTTTCTTACTAACCAGTCGAGAAGAAATACGTCAAGCGGGTAGGGAGCGCTGAACGAGAGCGGTGATGGAAGAGACAGAGAAACGGCGAAGTTATTGAAAAACAGCGAGGTGTAGGAGCATTCGGAATAAAGTGATACCAATCAATCTGAGTGGTATCGGTACAAGTTAAATGGTCAATTTATACTAGACTCAATTTAGTGACCTTTTAAATGGAGTTTAGAATGAGAACTGTATTCTTGTTGATGCTTTGGCTTTGCTCGTTTTCGATTTTTGCAGCCTCAGAGTTAACGGTTTTCGACCACTCCGGGCAAAAGCATGGTTTTAGTAGAGAGCAACTCCTGTCACTTCCTCAAAAAGAAATTACTACCACCTTGCCTTGGGTCGAGGGTCTGACCGTTTATAGTGGTGTGACGTTACAAACGGTGCTTGAAAATATGGATCTACCGATATCATCACAAGTCACTTTCGTAGCATTGAATGACTATAAAATTGCGGTGCCCAAAGAAGATTTTGATACCTATGAACCCATCATTGCGATTAAAAAGAATGGGGAGTTTATGTCTGTGAGAGAGAAAGGCCCGTTTTGGTTGATTTACCCAATCTCTGCGAACCCTGAAACCAATACCCCTGATTTCCATGCCAAGATGATTTGGCAGATTCGTGATATTCACCTGTAGAGGCTAATTATGAAGAAGCTGTTGTCTATGGCCGCAATCAAAGTCGTTGTTTTGTCTTTGGCCGTGGTTGTTCTATCCGTCAATATCTACAGTGTCACTCGAATTAATGACATCAACAAGAGCTTTTCTAACCGCCAAAATGAGGCCACTTGGTTTGTTTTTCAACTCGTCAAAGAGTATGCAAACTTCTTGATGGTTAGCCATGCAAAGATGATTGATTATGATGAACTTTGGTTGGCATATGACATTACTTGGAGTCGTTTTGATATTCTGATCAACAGCACTGAATCGTCCAATTTTATTCGCTCAGCAAACTTTAAACCGTACTTTACCGCAGAGTTTGAAAAGTTTAAGTCGTTAGAATCCTCAATTAAGTTGGTGAATCAAGGCGCTTTGCCTAAGGAATCACTGCAGAAGAAAATTGATATTTGTTACAACACGCTGGTCGAATTTATTAACGAAAAGTTTCGACTTCAAAGCCCGGTTATTGAAGAAAACACCACAATGGTCGACAAGTTGGTGATGATGCATCAGATAAGCAGCGTATTTCTGGTGTTGCTACTGCTTGTGACAGGAGCGATTTTTTACGTCGACTTTGCAATCAAACGAAAACTTCATTCTACCGACTTCATTACTGGCTTTCGCAATCGAGTCTCGCTCATGCAGTTTGTTAAGAACAGCTATCCAACAAACGGTAATTTCGACCTTTACTTTGTAAGAATCAGAAACCTTAGTGAGATAAACCAAAAGTATGGACTTGAATATGGAGACTTGGTGGTGAGTTCAGCTGCTAAGTCCCTGACGGCAAAGGTACCGGAAAGTACTATCTCGTTTCGTAGTAGTGGCAGTCAGTTTCTATTCTTCATTCCTGAGCACTTGTACACAAGTGATGAGATCCAGGAAAAATTCAATGACGTGCTCAAGGATTATATTTCAGCGGGCAATTTAGAATTGATGATTGACGCTGTAGTAAGACATAAGAAGAACATCAGCTCTAAAGATATGATGGAGCTACTAACGACGATGCAGAGTTAATCCCCGCATCAGCGATAAGTTAGATCATTAGGTTTTGTTGACTGTACGCTCACCATTCTCCCGCTTCACTATCATGGCTTTTGCCATTCTTTATTTGCCTCCTCATTCAATGTGCAGCCAATAGAGAGCTCCTGCTCTGATGAAGATAGTTCTACTACTAGTTATAGCTATAGTGGCTTTCCGCGCTTGAATAGGAAGAGAGGCTTTGAGGTTGAGGTTTAGGTTTAGGTTTAGGTTTAAGGTTACTGCTTTTGAGTGAGTGCAACGATTCGCTCGTTAGATCTCGAACTGCTAACAGACTGCGGGTTTAAAATTGCTTGCGGGTTATGGTTTCGAACAAACTCGATGAATTCCAGATAAGTGAGTGGCTGACTGAAGAAGTAGCCTTGTATTAGGTTACAGTTGGCTTTTCTGAGGTAATGATACTGTTCTATCGACTCAACACCTTCTCCGACGACTAGCGTGTCACAAGAGTGGCCTAAGTTAACCATAGATTCGACCATCTTGCGGTCGGCCTTGTCGTCTACCATGTTATCGATAAAGCTCTTATCAATTTTGAGCTCATCCACAGGGTAGTGGAGAAGTTGGTTAAACGCTGTGTAGCCCGTACCAAAATCGTCAAGGGAGACCTTTAAACCTAAGCTTCTGAGGCTCTCGATAGTCTGCACCGTAAGCTTGGTACTTTTCACGTAACTGGTCTCGGTAATCTCTATAATAATGTTGCCAGGTGGCACTTGATAACGTTCGAGTACTTTACGGATGTTGTCGGCAAAATTACGGTTGTAGAGCTCCATCGCCGAGATATTAATTGACAGAGTGCCCTTGTATTTATGAAGTTCTGAAAGCTCTTTATAGCTTTTGATCGCGGTGCCAATGACCCACATGTCGAGCCTGGCAATAAGGTTACTCTTTTCTGCAACTGGGATAAATTCTTCTGGTCCCGCATCGATATCGAATAAGGCTGGGCAACGAATCAGGCACTCCGCGCCATCTATCTGAAGTGTCTTGGCGTTAAAAATAGGCATAAAGCGAAGTTCAAAGTTGTCACTTTCGCAGCACTCTAAGAGTCTTTTCTCTACAACGTCATGGCGTTCCAAGGTATGTAACAACTCTTCGCCATAAACAATACGACTTTCGCCATCACTATGAGACTTCGCATTAGCTAACATTTCATCGATGCATCGGTGCCAAATCTCATCGAACTTTGGCGTGTCGAGCGGTAAAACACCTGTTGCGAGTGATAATCGAAACCCATAGTAGTCAAGGAAGGTGGTGCCGGTCAGCGTATTGTTGATGTTCTCAATTTCTTCGTTTATCACTTGGTTCTTACCCATCTCCAAGATCGCGATAAACTGATTCCCTCCCAGTCTGGCTAAAGAGTAATCACTGCAACTAAAGCCCAAAGAGGCTTGTTGGTTTTGTAGTGTCTCTTTCAGTGCTTTAGCTAAGCTTATCAGTACATTATCACCAACTTTTGCCCCGTAGAGATCGTTAATTTTACGAAAATCGATGATGTCCCAACAAACCACATAGCAGTGTGGGCTCATCGAGCTTTTTAGTCGTACATCAAGGTGTCTGATGAAAGAGCGTCGGTTAGCTAGCTTGGTGAGTTGGTCGAATTCGGCTTCGAACTTCAACTCTGTTAATGAGTCTATGTACGCGTTCTTTAAACCATCAATTTCACTTTGCCCCGATGAACGCTTGAAATACCTAAGCTTGAGCCCGCCGATCGATATCTCTTGCAGTAAGTCTTTAAGCGGGCGCACAAGTTGGTAACGCACCACTAAATGCACGATCAACATGATCGTAAAGAGAGTGCCAAAGCCACCTAACAAGGTTTGTTTAGCGATGATGGCTTTCTCATGGTTGAACTTTTGTTCTCGAATATTTACTTGCGCGATGAGATTTCGGCTGGTCATCTGCACATTGATATTATCTTGGGTTTGCTCAATTGATTTGATAACGAATTGGGTATTTTCGATGTTGGCAGCGTCAGAGGATGGCTCGATTAAGAACTGAATATTGTCATCGTCATTGTATTTGATTAATAAGCTAGAGAGTTGCATCAGAGGCCCGTCAGCAATCAAGATGTAGCGATTTAAACTGTTACTTGCACGTTTATCTTGAGGAAGGAGGTAAGGGTCAATTGCCGCAACATACGAATATCTGAGCTCGCCACTAATCGAGATATAAGAGAAGCCTTCGTAGGAGAGTTCCTTCTTGCTGATTAACGAGGTGTATATGTCGAAGACTCTTTCATAAATCTTGTCAGGGATTTTTAGCCCCTCGAAAGGATCGGCTCTGAGAGTCGAAAGCGTTAATTTGAACTTAGGGTCCACGATATAAACATTGCGTTGCCCAAATTGATTGACGTGATTCTGGCTTAATACTCGGAGTACTCGTTTTTCCAATAGCGATAGAGTCGTGTAGTCGCCAGGATTTTGAATGTAGCGGAGGAACTGCAACGAAGAACCGATATCTTTAACTAGTAAGGACAAGCCGAGCTGCTCGTATTCCGCCGCGACTAAAGCGGTGTTCACATCAGATTGCACCTTGTCCAAATACATGTGCTTAGCATGATTTGATGCGAAGTTGTACATCACGATTCCTGCTATCAGGAGCACAAATGTCAGCGTTGGTAAAAGTACAAAATAGAGCTTCTTCAATACTGGCATGAGTTATCTCAAACTGTCGACAATACGATTGCGAATTTGAATGCTATTGGGTTCGAGTTGCTGATACAGATAGCTGCGTTCTAAGACCTCTTTGCTAGGGAAAAGCTCCGGGTTATTTTGGTACTCTTGTGTCGTTAAGGCTTTTGCTTTTGAGCTTGGAGTTGCAAACCATGAATCCATTGCGTTTTGAGCTGCGATCTCGGGTTGCGATAAGAAGGAGAGAGTCGTGGTTGCCTGTGGAGATAGCTCTCCGTTGTTAATTGCAGCCATACACTCTAACCATAAGGTTGTTCCTTCTAGAGGCACTGTGTAGGCCCAAGATGCCTCAGGTTCGGCATCATTAAGCACATAGCTGTCACCAGAGTATCCGTAGGCGAGGTCGATATTGGCTAGGCGCTCAAGCTGGTGGATGTGGTCGATGACATACTCATTGCTTTCAAGATGTGGCTTCTGCAGTTGTAGCGTTTTGTAAGCAACACGAAGTTCTTGTTCATTGTTAGTAAATGGGTCAAATTGATTGACCAATAACGCAGTACTTACCAAGTCGGTGGGGTCGTAGTACATACTTATACGGCCACTGACTTTGGAGTCGGGCTCAAGAATGGC
The DNA here is from genome assembly GCF_041468745.1 of Vibrio sp. 10N.286.52.F8. Taxonomy (NCBI): domain Bacteria; kingdom Pseudomonadati; phylum Pseudomonadota; class Gammaproteobacteria; order Vibrionales; family Vibrionaceae; genus Vibrio; species Vibrio sp. 10N.286.52.F8. Next base: position 35,259 of record NZ_JBFRJF010000018.1, on the reverse strand, counting down.
CATCCAAGATTCTGGGGCGGAGATTTTATCACTGCGATATAGGATACCGGATGTTCCCCAAGCGTAAGGAATACCATATTCACCGCATCCATCCGCCCACCTGGGATCAAAATTGCTTTCAATGGATTGTTGTAAGTCACTTAGGTTATGGAACAGGTTTTGCTTGGCTAATGCCTTAAGTTTTACGCTTTCGACGATGACCAGTTCAAAAGCGCCTCGACGTTCGCTTAATAGAACCTCATCCCTTATTGACTCATCAGAGAAGAATTGTTGCTTTAGTGAGATGCCGTAGGTATCACTCAACTGGGTAACGACGCTGTCAGATAAAAATTCATCCCAATTGTAGAGATAAATATCATGCTGCTGGCCAAATACAGGGCTAGCCAAAAAGGATGTTGACGCAAGTATTGATACGCAAAACGCTTTCACTGACGGATTCCCTTTCGTACGTGATAACTAAATCGTAGCCCAAAATCTGCGACATGATTCAAATTTAGGCACTTAATTTAACTTCAACTTCAACTTCATGCATTTCATGCAAATAGCAACTTGCTACTCCTACTTGATACCGAACCTTTATCGTGTGAGGCAAGGATGACTCCGTCGTATCGTATTCAACACAAGTACGTATTCCAGTTTATTGTCCGTGAATGGATTATTTAAATTAATATTCATCATAATATCCATTCTTACAAGTTATTATGCAAATATTAAGCATTAAATAATGATGCGGTGATTACCTTTTTCGGGTTTTCGCTCGCATTAATCGTCGTTATTCCTTTGTTTTGCCATCGCGATTTACTCTTATGTTCAATGTTCTTTTATCCCTAAAAACACTTCTATAACGTTTTGTTTATCATTTGTTTCGTTTCTCAATAAGTATCGATAAAGTTGTTGCTAAAGACTTGTAGCACAAGGTGATTGTGCTTATTGTGGGCAGCAATATCTAGGTTATGTCCCAACGAGCCATGATTGCCGGTTTGGGAAATGTTGTGCATTTAGGAGCCATTGTGGATTTAGAGATATATCAAGTAGATTCGTTTACAACTCAAGCGTTTAAAGGGAACCCTGCCGGGGTCTGTATCTCCAAAGAGCCGTTGGATGAGTCGTTAATGTTTTCAATCGCTGAAGAGATGGCGGTATCTGAAACGGCTTTTCTCGCGCTTAACACTATGACGCTTAAATGGTTCACTCCCGAAGTCGAAGTGAAGCTGTGTGGACATGGCACACTGGCAACGGTTCATGTGATGAAAGAACAAGGACTGCTTGAGACAGGTGATAAGGTCGTGTTTAACACCTTATCTGGGGAATTATCTGCCGCCGTTTGTGAATCGTCTATCGAGCTTGATTTTCCTAGTACACAGCTATCATTGCGTTCTGAACCCAACCTCACGCTGCTTGAACACCTAGGTTTAGATCCGCATCAAGTAGTTTCATTCAGAGAATTTGACTCTAAGCAGTTAATCGAAGTTTCCAACGAACAAGTGTTATTGGAGCTTTCACCAAACTTTGATGCGTTAAAAGGTATTCAAGGGCGAGGTGTAGTGGTGACAGCATTGGCAGCAAATACGGAACTTGATTTTGTTTCTCGCTACTTTGCACCTTGGGTTGGGGTTAATGAAGATCCTGTGACTGGCTCGGCACATTGCGCATTGACGCAACACTGGGCAGAAAAGCTCAACAAAAGCAGTTTCAGTGCTTATCAAGCGTCTCGTCGTGGTGGCTATATGTCGACTGAATTATTGGCTAATGGGCGAATAAAGTTAATCGGCTCTGCGACCACTGTGATTAGTGGTGTGTTGAAGCTTTAGATTTTTATAGAAGCTTTAGAGCGCTGTTTGCTCTGTTTTGTTGTAACCGCCTAGTATGTTTTATTCGACTGTTCACCGTGAAAGAAGCGGCTAGGGCGGAATGTTATTATTGAAGGAATCACCGTGTCTGCCTTTTATCTTTCCCAAGTATTAGTCGCGATAGCCATTTGTTTTGATCTTCTGTCATTCCAATTCAAGGAAAGGAAGAAAATCGTCACTTGTCTGTTCTTTGCTGGCGTTCTTATTTCGAGTCACTTTATCCTTCTTGAACAATGGACAGCGGCGAGCTTAATGACGATTGCCACGATTCGCTATTTGACGAGCGTATTTTCTACCTCGTCTAAGTTTAAATATTTGTTTTCTTCGATGTCGGTGGTCGCAACCGCAGTGACTTACTCAGGGCTGACCAGCATATTGAGTTGCTTTGCCTCCGTATTTCAGACCTTTGCAGCCTTCAATAAAGATGACCGTCGATTAAGAGAATTGATGATCATCGGAACCAGCTTTTGGTTGGTTCACAATTATTTAGTTGGTTCGCCAACAGCGGTTGTTATGGAGGCGCTGTTTATCTGCAGTAACTTGGTGGGCTATTACCGTTTTTACTTCAAAAAGAGTGCCGCTGCTTAGGTTTACAGTACAGCTAAGGCCCAAGTTGTTAATCAATTCAATGCTAGCTAGGAGAGCTTGATGCCAAACATTTACAATGATGTTCCTTCATCAATACCCAATGAAATATTCAATGACCTGATTGCCAACGACAACATTCGAATCGAGAGAATACTCTCATATGGTCACAGTTCACCAGACGAGGGTTGGTATGATCAAGATGAGAATGAATGGGTAATGGTGATCGATGGGCAAGGGGTGATTGAGTTTGAAGATGGTCGCATTGTTACCTTGTCTAAAGGGGATTATCTCAATATTTCCGCAGGTGAAAAACACAAGGTGCTGAGGACGGATAAAGATGCGGTGACGATCTGGCTCGCTGTGTTTTATCGTTGATATCTTGCTCTAAAGCTGAGGCTGTTAGGTTATAAAGCTTGCTGATTCAGCTGTTTATTTTCACCTCAGAAAGGACTTAAGACAAAAAGGAGTATGTTGTGATTAGAATTCGAAACTATCAAGCGAGTGATGACAAAGCACTGTGGGAGATCTTCTTTCATACCGTACGTAACGTGAATGTTCGAGATTATTCTCAACAGCAAGTCGAAGCTTGGGCACCCAGTAGCTTTGACTTTGCGTTATGGCAAAAGCGTATGAATGGGTTACAACCCTTTGTGGCTGAACTCGATGGTTGCGTAGTTGGCTATACTGACCTGCAACCAAGTGGCTTGATTGATCACTTTTTCTGTCACCACGAATATCAAGGGAAGGGGGTAGGGAAAGCGTTGATGGAACATGTTTTCACTGTGGGTCGAGTTCGTGGTATATCGAGATATTTCTCTGAAGTAAGTATTACCGCAAGGCCTTTCTATGAGCATCTTGGTTTTAAGGTGGTGAATGAACAGGAAGTCGAAATGCGTGGTGTAAAGCTGACCAATTACGTGATGGAAAAGGTAGTTGAAGATAGAAAAGTCAGTTGAATAGGCGGGCTAGTGTTCGTAGGGATACAGAAACCGAGTTTGAAATATTAATGAACCTTTTTAAGGATAACTTTTCCTGATCTATTGATATTGTCGATGAGTTCAAATTGTGTGCAAGATAATTTGTCTAATCTAAACATTGAATGAATACAAGGAGTGTTGTTCATGAGTCATGTGAGTAGATCTAAACTATATACATTGGTGTCGATGTTGTCCTTCGCTGTTGGCGTTCTTGCCTTAGATGCTGGGGTGTCGGGGCTATTTCCTCTCTTTGTTGTCGTCATCTCATTCTTTTCATTTGTCATCAACTCGTTTCTTTGTTTGTTCGGAGGTAAACGCGAAGATGGCTTTGATGCCTATCAAAAAGCAAATCAGACTCGGTCGCGAGCACTGGTCAAAGGCTTAGAAGACTCGAACAAATAAACCTATGCCTTCAGACGAACGGTAATCTCATTTTTGACACAGTTTTCACCTGCTTTTTGTTCTCTTATTCAAGAAAAATCATCTCTTTAGAGATAATATTCACTTCAACTAATATCAGTGAAGGAAGTAAAGTGGGTATTGAAGCTTTAGCGTTTGTGATGGACGCATTAATCACCGCATGTTGTATGTACATCGCCTCTAAAATGTCTTTCGTGGTCGCAGATTTTAAATCCCTTCTTACTATTGCTGTTATCGTTGCTCTGGTGTCATTGATTCCAACAGTAGGTTGGGTGTTAGGGTTGATTCTGTTTGTGTTCCTACTCGGGAAAGCGACGCACTCTAGTATTGGTGACTGCATCTGGGTAGTGGTCTTCACGAAGGTGGTATCGATGGCGGCCTTTCTGATATTCGGGCGCTTGTTTATGTAATCCGGGTTCTTGCTTATATAAAGGCAGGTTCGGCTAGTTTGATACCGATCTTAACTTGGTATTTAAACGTCAAAAGGGTGTGAGCCTGTCACACCCTCTAAGAACCTTTGATTTGTGTTCATCTTTATTATTTAGGCAGTAATACAGCATCAATCACATGGATAACACCATTGCTTGCTTCAACATCTGCCATCACGACCTGCGCTTTGTTGACCATCACGTTGCCGTGATCAATTCCTACCATTACCGCTTCGCCTTGCACTGTTATGGCACTATCAAGTTTCATCACTTCAGACGCCATTATTTTCCCTGGCACCACATGATAGGTCAGTACTGCAATCAGCTTGTCTTTGTTTTCTGGCTTCAACAGCATATCAACCGTTCCTTCTGGTAGCGCAGCGAACGCTTCATCCGTTGGCGCAAACACTGTGAAGGGACCGTCACCTTTCAATGTTTCAACTAAGCCTGCCGCTTTTACCGCTGCTACCAAGGTGTTGAAAGAGCCGTTTTCAGCCGCCACGTCAACGATATCTTTCTTCATTCCGTGGTGATCAGCGTGAGCAAAAGCCGTAAAAAGAAGCGTCGCAACTAGCACTGACATGGTTTTGATTAATTTATTAAACATATTGTCTTCCTTTGAGTTTTGTCCGTTATTTTCGAGAGGTATTACGAAAGCCCAATCGTGATAGATCAATTTGTTGTGTCTTTGAGTGAATGGTTAGCGATATCGACAGCGTCAAGCGAATAAACTTATATTGTTAAATGCTTGTTACAATTCCATTTTGATGCTTATAGTTATTTGATGCTTATAGTTATTTGGTGATTATTCAAGTAATGGATGTGAATATGAGGTTTGTTTTACCAGTAGTCTTTTCTGCATTGGCTTCAATGCCTGCATACAGTGGCCTTGCTCCAAGTGAAGGCTTCAGCGGTAACTTCAGTGTATTGGCCGGTTTCTACTCTGACAGTAGTAATTTGAGTACTGAACAAGATTCGAATCAAGCCACCAACACCCAGGAAGGGGAGAGTGAAAACCAAGGGCTACTCGGCTTTTTGGGTACTGTTCAATATACTTTTGGCGAATCGCTGACTCACCAAGTGTATGCGGGTACGACACGAGAGGATATTGCAACAGGTACCATTGCGTTTGAGATCGGTTATCGATATCAACTTTCTGGTGGCACCATATTGGATTTTTCTGTTATTCCTACGCTTATCTCGGGTAAGGCTTGGACGGATCCGTATGCTGTTGGCGTTAATCGAAATGAAACGGATGTGAAAGGTAATGTAGGACGACTGCAGCTCACTAATATCGGTGGAACTGGTTTTCGAACGGATCTCGCATTTGGGCAATCAGATGTTGATGAAGAGCTATCTGGTAGCCAAGGCTTATCTCCGGAAGATACTGTGCTGCTGGATAGGGAAAGAACCTATGTGTACGCCAAAGCAGGATACCGCTTTATCTTACCAAACCACGCAGGTCTATTTGTTCCTTCAATGGTGTATTTCCACTCAGACGCAGAAGGAGGAGCACTCAGCTTCGATAGTTATGGTATTGAATTAAACTACGCGAAGAGAATCGGTCGTCATGGTTTTGTTGTCACCCTAGATGCAAGTGATCGTGAATATGATGAGTCGAATCCAATTTACGGGCAAGTACGTGAAGAGAATGAATTCGGTGCATTCTTAGCTTATGAGTTTGGTGGTTTGATGGGCTATAAAGATTGGGCGTTCATTACTTTACTGGGTTTAAGAAGCATAGATTCTAATATCGATTTCTATAACTCCGAGCAAGTATTAGCGAGTGTGGGTGTGGATTATAAATTCTGATATTCACACTATTTTAAAAATACTCATCAAAGCAGAAGTTTAAGTTCAGTCTTACTATTTGTTTAATTATTTCGGGCACTTACACCTTTAAAGGTTGTAGGTTCCCGTTGCTATCCGTAATATGAAAATTAGCTTATGGATAGAAATAATAGGATAAGGAAGCGCTTTGGAAATACAAATTAGACATTTAGAAGCAACGGATAGCCAAGATATTTTCGATATTTATCGCCGCCCTTCAGTTTCAGAAAACACCTCACAAAAGCCTTATCTTAGTTCTGAACAAGTGGAGCGACTGTTTGGTCATTCAGACCATTTCACTCTGGTTGCGGAAGTCTCCGGCAAAGTAGTGGGTCACATTACTTTATTCATGACCACCAAGGTAAGAGACAGGCACTGCGCTGGTCTTGGTATTGCTATTCACCCAGATATGCATGGTAAAGGGGTCGGTAAGGCGTTAATGCAAGAAGCGATCAATCAGGCGGATAACTGGCTTAATCTCGTGCGTCTTGAGTTAGAGGTTCATGCCGATAACCACGCCGCTATTGCTTTGTATGAACGTGTAGGCTTTCAGTTAGAAGGCACAAAAAGACTCAGTACGTTCAAAGCGGGTAAGTACATCGATATGTTGCTGATGTCGAGAATACGACCAGATTACCGTTGAGATCGAACCAAACAGGTTCCTGCTTTAGAAATCGGTTAATGAGCAATTGATTAGTGAAATTCCCATTAAACTCTGTATAGTAGCAACCGTTTGCTTCGTATAACCCCAATGATATGGTTTGGGGGTCTCTACCAGCTCCCGCAAAGTGCTGATTACGAAGGGTTTAGATCACAATTGTGTTCTTACTCTTTGTAATGGCGTTCAAGAAAACCTCCTGTCTATTATTCAGAGTAAGTGCACACCTAAAATCCATAGTAGGTGAAATATGAACGCATTTATTCAAGGGCTCCCAAAAGTAGAGTTGCATTTACACATTGAAGGTTCGCTCGAACCTGAGTTACTTTTCCAGCTTGCTCAACGCAATGGCATTGAGCTGCCTTATTCATCCCCAGAGCAACTAAGACGCGCATACGAATTTGATGATTTACAGTCATTTCTGGATATCTATTATCAAGGTGCTGATGCACTGCGCACAGAACAGGATTTCTACGACTTAACATGGGCTTATCTAGAACGCTGTAAAGCCGACAATGTTATCCATACTGAGATTTTCTTTGATCCTCAGACACATACCGATCGTAGCATTGCATTCGACACCGCTATTAACGGCATTCATCGTGCGCTTGAACAGGGTCATAAAGAGTTGGGCATTACCTCTCAAATCATCGCATGTTTTCTGCGCTATTTATCTGAAGAGAGCGCCATTCAAACGTTCGCAGAGGTATTGAAGCATCAAGATAAGATCGTCGGGGTTGGACTGGACTCTTCTGAATTAGGACACCCACCAGAGAAGTTCAAGCGTGTATTCCAACAAGCAAAACAAGCGGGCTTCTTGACGGTGGCGCATGCAGGAGAAGAAGGGCCGGCTCAAAACATTGTCGATGCGATTGAAATGCTCAGCGTGAGTCGAGTGGATCATGGTGTCCAGTGCATGACAGACGAAGCTCTAATCGAAGAGCTGATTGAAACCAAAATGCCACTGACGGTGTGCCCACTGTCGAATATTAAATTGCGTGTATTCGATGTGATGGAAGACCACAACATTGTCGAACTGCTCAGAAAGGGTGTGGCTGTAACGATTAACTCGGATGACCCTGCTTATTTTGGTGGTTACATGTCGGATAACTTTAATGCGGTGAGCCAAGCTCATGAGATGACGCATCAGGAGTTAGCGCAGTTTAGTTTGAATGCGATAGACGCGAGCTTTATTGAAGCGCCATTGAAGCAGCAATATCGAGAGCTTGTTCAAGGTTACTTAGCTAAAGCTGATTTTGACCAGAATTTCTAGCCGCTGTGCCCATTTACTAGCAGCTGAGTATAAAGCGCTAGGATGGCCAACTAAAGTGGATGGTAAAGTGTTATCGACTGAGTCTGCTTAATCTCTATAAGCCTAAATCATCTAGATGAAGACAAAAAAGAAGCTGGCAGTTTGCCAGCTTCTTTCATTTTTAAATTAAGCTCATTGAGCTACTTGTTCACGTAGTCTTTGAATTTCTGCTTGGTTTCAGCATCCGCTTTTTCGTACCAGAAATAGAGCATCTCTTCAGCTGTATTTGCTGCATTTCCGTCAATCTTTGCTGGAAGCGTTACCGGTTGTGCGACAGCAGCTGCTACGCCCGCGCTAGCACCTACTGTAAGTGCAGCGATGCCGCCTTTCTGGTTGTACTCCTTCGCTTCTTGTGGGTACTTACGACCAATCTGCATGCCATCTTTGATAAGTTTGTCTTGCTTAACACTGATTGCATTTTGGTTTTTATCAACCAGTTTCCAATCTAAGTTTTGAAGGCCTTTTTTCGCTTCGTTGGTGTTACGGAACTTAGGCATGTCAAACGTCAATGCTGTGTCTGTCGCATCAAAAGTAGCAATAATGGTATCGCTATCGACAAACTCTCGGTCGTTACCTTGGCTGAAAGCCAGTTGATATTTGAAAACGATTTGGTTTACGCCATCTGGAACGGTGATCGTTTTGCTCGAAGAGAAGAAACCACCGTCAAGATCGGGTTTAGCTTCATTTACAGCTAAGACTTCGACTAAAGCATCTGCGCTAGAAGGAACTTCAATTGTTACGTCAGCTAACACTTGTGGTGCTGCGATAATTGTCGAAAGCAGCGCAATGGATTGTAATGTTTTCATAGTCATACAGTTATTTAGGTGAGTAGTTCTACACTCGCATGCATAAAGAAGTATTTCAAGTTGCCTTGTCTCGATTTGGAAAAATTCACCGAAACTTAACCAAAGCCTAGTTTTTGAACGTGTCGATTGTATGGTTTCTGTGCGAGTGAGGGCGTGATCTTGAACTTTCCTCTGTCACGTCATCATCGACGTCCAGTGAGGCTTGAGGAGAAGGTAAAGAGATATAAATAGGAATAATTGCCGCCACCCAAATGGTATAGATGGTAATGACTCGGTTGAAGGCGACAAACCAGGTTTCGCTGCCGCTACCAGATAAGTAGTAACCCAATAAGGTAAGTAAGGTGCAGCCAATAGCCCACATCACGGCTGATAGTGGATCTTTCGTTGTGGCTGCGAGCAAGACTATCGTTATGTAGGGCACGGCCATGGCAATGCCCAAAGGAACATGACAGTCGACCACAAAAATGATTGTGGCACCGAGTGCTAAGAATAAATGTGGGCCAGTGCTAGGTAAATTTACATTCCATATCATATGACACCTTCTTTTACCCCGTTTTTCGTTGCTGATGGAGTTTGTGTATTAATCGTGTTGCTTGATGGCTGTTGACTATCAAGCGATTGATGAGTTGCTGAAGTAATTCAGCCTCGGGCATGATGTGCTTCTCCGTTACCTTCTCAGCTTCGGTTGCGAGCTCGAATACTTCACTCATTTCATACCTTGATGCAATCGCTTTAACCGCCTTTAATGTTCTGGATAGATCATCTTGCTTGGCATCCGAAAATAGCTCTATCAACTCATCGATTTCGTTTTCTAGCTCATCAACGAGAGAAGTTAAGCATTTGAGTTTCTCGTCTGTTTTAAGCTCATCGTTAGTTAAAAATTGGCTACGCGACAGTTCTTCCTCTGTGAGTGGCAATTTGTTCTTAGGGTGACGCGTTAACATCGTGATGTTACTTTTTTCCTTGTTTGGAAGATTGTGTGTGTTAACGGAGTGATGGCGGTTGACCTCAAACTGTTGGTGAAACTCGTTGATGGCGTTTTGTAAGCTGTTTTTCTGTAACGGTTTGGTGAGTACAAAGTCTGCGCCTGATTCGATGAATTCATCGTGGGCCTCTTTGAATACATCGGCGGTACATGCAAAAACAACCGTAGTCAGCTTGAGTTCGCCACGGATTTTTTGAATCGCTTCAATACCGCTCATGTTTGGCATATGGTTGTCCATTATGATCAGGTCATATTGGTTTGACGCCAACTTATCTAAGGCCTGTAAACCGTCGTAGGCATTCTCAACCGTTAAGTTTATCGACTCACAGAACTTCCTAATCACCATTGCGTTGATCTTGTTATCTTCGACTAACAATACTGAGAAGTCATCGAGAGTCTCATTGGTTTTGGTTGGCGTTTGGTCGATGACTTGTTCTTCAAGCTCATGCATTTCTAACGGCAAAGAGATCTTAAATTGAGTGCCCAAACCAAGCTGGCTGGAAACCTTAATTGTTCCGCCCATCAGTTCGACTAACTGCTGAACAATGGAAAGCCCTAACCCTGTGCCACCAAACTTACGGGTTGTTGAAAGCTCAGCTTGTTCAAAGGCGGTAAATATATGGTCGATCTTGTCTTCTGCTATACCAATACCCGTATCCGTCACTAAAATATTCACGCTTGGTGGAGTAGTAGGGGCTATCAAGAATTCTACTTCGACCTTTCCTGACTCAGTAAATTTGACTGCATTGCCTGCTAAGTTAAATAAGATCTGACGTGTACGTGCAGAGTCACCAATCAACTGAATATTGGTAGGAATGTTATCTTTAATGATAAAAGCGAGGCCTTTGTCTTCTGCAAGAGGTGTCAATGTTTTATCAAGGTGTGTCACGACGTCGGTGACAGAGAACGGGCTGTATTCCAACTCCATCTTGCCTTGCTCCACCTTAGAAAAATCAAGAATGTCATTCAATATGGTGACGAGATGCTGACCAGAGTCAATGATGATTTGGGCGTGTTTACGAGTATTCTCGCTGTGTGAATCCTCCTTGATTATCTGAGCGATGCCTAATACGCCATTCATTGGGGTGCGTAACTCGTGGCTCATGGTAGCGAGAAAGAGAGATTTTGCTTCGCTGGCTTTTTCTGCTTTGTCTGCGGCTTCTTGATAGGAGAGGTTGTTTCTTTTGAGTTCGAAGACTCGAAAAATAAACATGGTGAATGAGAACGCTAAAGTCAGCAACGCCAAAACGATAATAAGCTTAACGATGATACTTTTAAGTTGGTCTTGCAGATCGGTAAACTCATGCTCAATATGTTCAATATACTCCATGCTGTGTGCTGAAAGTACTTGAGATAACAGCTGACTTTGTTGTTGGTTGAGTTCGGTAAACGTTTTATAAAGGTTCGCCAGCTCGGAGTTAACACCTGAATGGTTAATTTCGATTCCCCCAACCAACACACTCGCAAGAAGCGCGCTTTGAATGTCGATATTTGCATTGTTTATCTCAGCATCAGTTGAGTTGCTCTCTGTGAGTTGTAGAGTCAAAGATTGCAAAATAAACTGACGAGCCACACTAAGTCCTACTAGGTTGTCTAGCGTATCTAAGTTCGACATTGAAGCATCGTAAAAGCGATCCAATAATTGCGCTGTCGGTAAGTGTTTAAAGAACGTAGAGTGAATATTCTCGCTTTGATAACTTTCTCTGAGTAGTTGCAACTCTCTTTCTAAAGCAACCAAATCTGCAGACATTTGATAAGGGTTGGAAATACCCGCAAGCGCTGCATTGGTGATATGATCACGCATTTCTAATACTTCATGGCCTAACTGCCGAATAGGCACTCCATATTCGGTGACCTTTTCATGCTCGGAGTAGGTCAGCATAATAAAGCTAATTAAGCCGATGAAAAGCGATACAAACAGTAGAAATATGAGTCTGATCTTATTCATTTTCAAACTCCATTAACATTTGAGGACGGTTACCGGTTAGGGATTCGAGGAAGACTTTAATATCGTTTATGGCCTGTTTTTCAAACGTTTTACCGAGTTGGCTTTCACCCATTATTTTGATCGCTTCTTCGAGTGTGGCTGTTTGCCCGTCATGAAAATAGGGTGCAGTGATCGCCACGTTTCTTAAGCTCGCAACACGAAATAAATCCTTATCTTGTGGTTTAGCGGTAAACATAAAACGACCTTGGTCTTCACTTCGCTCGGCTCCTGTTTTCGATAACCCAAAGTAACCAAATCGCATCACCATGCCTCCACCAATGTTGGTACCTTGGTGGCAACGAATACAGCCTTCTTCTTGAAAAGTTTCCCAACCTCGTTTGGCGGTTTCAGAAAGTGCTGCGCTGTCACCTTGTAAATACAGGTCGAAAGGGGCATTGGGTGTGGTCAAACCCTGCATAAATTCAATAAGAGCAGCCTTAATTGAAGCTTCGTCAATGGGCGTTGATTGTTCTTGGAATAAGTCGATGTAAGTTTTCGATTGAGACACATAATCCGTAATATGTTGCCAGTTTGAATCCATTTCATCGACGTTGTGCACTGGGCCATCAATTTGATCGCCGAGGTTGTTTACTCGACCATCCCAGAAGAACCGATAGTTAAAGACTGCGTTAAAAACGGTGAGTGAATTTCTCATCCCTGCGCCGTTTACGCCAATCGAAACTGGAATTACCTCTGCGCCGTTGGTTTGCAGGCTATGACAACTTTCACAGCTCACACTGCGGTTAGAAGAAAGGTTCGGGTCTTTAAATAGCACCCAACCAATTTTGGCCAGCTCATGATTTATCTCGGGAGAGTTTGGAATCGGGGATATGGGTTGGCTTGAAGCGACGGTTTTATGTGCGTGCTTTTCTTCGGAATGTGCGGAGTGCCCTGAAGAGTGAGAGTCATCATGATCGCTTTCATGGGCGTGATCTTCTTGGTGTTCGAACGAGGTGTGCATTTTTGAAGAGGCCGCGTCATAAACTAGCATAGCGACTGAAACGACAATGACAGTGATGCTTATTCCTGCTAAATATGGCGTTTTCATAACATTAGTCCATCTAGTTTTGACAATTATGGCAATTCAGAATCCTTCTGATATCACCTTCATTTCACTTTCCAATGATAGGTGTTATTTATAAACCTAGTTGCGCATACTTGATGTTGCAAGACAAGTGGTAGGAAATTAAATCGCTTAGGTAGTTGTCTAGCGGGGATTGATCGGGAGATCTTAGTCAGAATTGAATGAAGCTCTTTCAATTGAATTTAAGCCGAATGGCGTTAAACGAAAAAAGCCGTGGTAACTCAAGTGAGTTATCACGGCTTTCGTACTCGATTATGTACTTACTATAAATCTTAGTTAAATACACATCTATACAGTTTGCATCGCCTAGATAGGCTTATTTAGCTTGCGCTGCTGCCGCTTCTAGTTGCTTAAGTTTACCTTGAAGCATGTATGCATTCTGGTTGAAGTTACCTGGGTTCAGTACTTGGCTATTCTGCATAGGGTAATCTGGTAGCGTCGTCATAAACTCTTGAACCTGATTTCCTACTGGAACGAATAACCACATGTTGTCTGCCATCCAGCGTAGGTACATACCAGACTCGTGCGGTGCTTTCTCGAATGGGTCAGCACGTAGGTGAACAACTTGAGGCCAGTTTGGTTGGAAACGAACTGCATCCACAATGTTACCATCCATCACAGCAAACGAAATCTTGAAGTCATTCCAACGTACTGCGTTTAGCTCAGCGTTAGCAGAGAAGTAAAGCATGCTGTCACGAGGGCCTTTCTCTTCTTTACCTTGGAAGTAAGGCAGGAAGTTGTAACCATCTAGGTGTACGCGCCAGTTTTTACCGTTGTAAGTTGCACCTTTGTCAGATGCTAGCTTCTCAACCACTTTATCATCACCAGCGGCTGCTAGTAGAGTAGGAATCCAGTCTTGGTGGCCCATGATATCGTTGATTTTAGTTCCAGGTTTGATAGTCCCAGGCCAGCGAACTAGCTGAGGCACACGCATACCACCTTCGTAAGTTGTACCTTTCTCACCGTGGAAGTAAGTTGCGCCGCCATCAGGCCAAGAAACCGTTTCAGCACCGTTATCGGTAGAGTAAATTACGATAGTGTTGTCAGCGATTTTTAGTTCATCCAGCTTGTCTAGAAGCACACCAACATGGTCATCATGCTCTAACATACCATCAGCATAAATACTGATACCTGACTTACCTTGGTATTTCTCTTGTAGGCGAGTCCACACGTGCATACGAGTGGTGTTGTGCCAGATGAAGAATGGTTTGTCAGCTTTTACCGCTTTTTCCATGAATGCTAGAGATTCTTCTAGGAACTCTTCATCCGCATGCTCCATACGCTTACGCGTCATTGGGCCAGTATCTTCAATCTTACCGTCAGCAGTAGACTTGATTACACCACGAGGGCCGTAGTTCTTACGGAACTCTGGGTCTTTAGGGTAGTAATATGTTTCAGGCTCTTCTTCTGCATTTAAGTGGTATAGGTTACCGAAGAACTGGTCAAAGCCGTGGTTCGTTGGAAGGTGTTTGTCTTGGTCACCCATATGATTCTTACCAAACTGAGCGGTCATGTAGCCTTGTTCTTTAAGAAGGTCTGCGATCGTTGGAGCCCAATCAGGGATACCGTGGTCCGAACCTGGCATACCGATAGTCAATAGACCAGTACGGAAAGGTTCTTGACCGGTTAGGAATGCAGCACGACCAGCAGTACACGATTGTTGACCGTAGTGGTCAGTAAATAGTGCGCCTTCATTCGCAATACGGTCAATGTTTGGCGTTTCGTAACCCATCATACCGTTGTTGTATGCACTGATGTTGAAAACACCAATGTCATCACCCCAGATAGCAAGAATATTCGGTTTTTCCGCTGCTGTTGCCGCTGAAGAAGCTGCTAATAAGCCAACACCTAATGCTAGTTTATTAATTTTAGTACCCATAAGGACTCCGATTCACTTTTAAGATTAATGCGTTAGAACAACGCATCGATGAGCAAATGTTATTCTCAAAATTCCGTTACGTCCTTTTATAGTGCTTATAACCAATCGTTATGATGCTTAGGTAACCTATTGATTAATATCAGCTCCAGTGGGTACGTAGAATAAAGCCTTAGTTTGTATGTGTGATCCTTATCATGTTTGTTGGCGTAAACCTTATCGATGATTTCTGTATCCGTATCTCAATAAAAATGACAAAAAGATTAATAGCTTAGGGAATCTCGCGCATGTGTAAAAAATGGACTATACGTTGTAGGGCAGGATGCAAATAACTTACGAAGAGGTTTCTATGACAGCGAAATATGGCGCTAAACGTCGATTAGCGATTTTGGGTACAGCGATGATGGCCGCGTCCAGCGCCACTTTTGCGGCTGAAAAGCCAAATATATTGGTTATTTGGGGGGACGATATTGGTCAATCCAATGTGAGTGCATACACCTTCGGTCTCATGGGTTACAAAACCCCGAATATTGATAGCATCGCGAAAGAAGGGATGATGTTTACGGACTATTACGCAGAGCAATCTTGTACTGCGGGTCGCTCTACCTTTATCACGGGACAAAGTGTATTACGAACGGGTTTGAGTAAAGTAGGTTTGCCGGGCGCAGACATTGGCTTACAAGCAGAAGACGCGACAATCGCAGAAATGCTGAAACCTATGGGTTACATGACAGGTCAATTTGGTAAAAACCACCTTGGCGATAAAGATGAATTCCTTCCAACAGCACACGGGTTTGACGAATTTTTTGGCAACCTTTACCACCTAAATGCTGAAGAAGAACCAGAGAATGAAGATTACCCAACCGATCCTGAGTTTCGTAAGAAATTTGGCCCTCGTGGTGTCATTAAGTCATTCGCTGATGGCAAGATTGAAGATACCGGTCCACTGACGCGTAAGCGTATGGAAACGGTTGATGAAGAAACACTAGACGCGGCACTTGATTTTATGGATCGCGCAGTGAAAGCGGACAAACCATTCTTCGTGTGGTGGAACGCGACACGTATGCACTTTAGAACGCACGTGAAAGCCGACAGTAAAGGCGTAACCGGTGTCGGTAACTACGCTGATGGTATGGTTGAGCACGATCGACACGTTGGGCAACTATTGAAGCAAGTGGATGAGTTGGGTATCAAAGACAACACGATTGTTTTCTACTCAACGGATAACGGCCCTCACATGAACTCTTGGCCTGATGCGGGTACAACCCCGTTCCGTGGTGAGAAAAACACCAACTGGGAAGGCGCATACCGTGTACCAGCAATGGTTCGTTGGCCTGGTAAGATTGAACCGGGCAGTGTTTCAAATGAAATCATGCACCACATGGACTGGATGCCAACATTCGTTGCAGCCGCTGGTGATGATCAGATCAAAGAGAAACTACTGAAAGGTCATACTGCGGGTGATAAAACGTTTAAAGTTCACTTAGATGGTTATAACTTCCTTCCTTACTTAACCGGTGAAGAAGAGAAAGGCCGTCGTTCGGAGATCTTCTACTTTACCGATGATGGTGATTTAGCGGCGCTTCGTTACAACCAGTGGAAAGCGGTGTTCATGGAGCAGCGTGCAACGGGTACCATGCAAATCTGGGCTGAACCGTTCGTGACGTTACGTCTTCCTAAGCTGTTTAACCTGCGTATGGACCCATACGAAAACGCAGACATTACATCGAACACATACTACGACTGGTTGTTAGACCATGCTTATATGTTCGTTCCAGCACAAGCGTATGTCGGCAAGTTCCTAGAAACCTTTGCTGAATATCCGCCACGTCAAAAAGCTGCGAGCTTTAGCTTGGATCAGGTAATGGAAAAACTGCAGGAATCTCATAACAAGTAAGTGATTGTTTGAGTGAAACTGAACAGATTGAAGAGCTCTTAGGAGCTCTTTTTTTATGCGCATATCGATGAGTAAATCCCGGTCGTGAATACGAATCACAACAATCGAGCTCATTGCCACTAAATAATTGTAAATTCGTTGTTTTTACGTCTACCTTATTAAGCATAAGGATGTATAAAAACAAGGAATGTTATGTCTGCATGGTTGTGCTCACTGGTAAACGGATTGAAACACCAGCGAGTCGCAGTATTATCCGCAATCTTGTCTTCACTGATGTTGTCGCTGTTCAGTCTGAACGCCTATGCCAACGAGCAAGATCCTAATATCAACTCTGATATTTCAAAGGCCAACTCTGTAGCGTCACCCGTTAGCTCTGATGCTTTACCTATCGGCTCTAAAGCCACGTATGTCGGTTCGGAAGCGTGTGTTGATTGTCATAGTGCAGAAGTCGAAGCGTGGGAGGGCTCTCATCATGATATGGCGATGAAGCACGCTACAGACGAATCTGTATTAGGCGATTTCAACGATCAAACATTCACTCATGACGGTAAACCCAACCGATTTTTCCGCAAGGGCGAAGAGTTCTGGGTCAATATTGAAGGGCAAGACGGCCACTTTAAAGATTACAAAATCAGCTATACCTTTGCCTTTGAACCACTACAACAATACATGGTTGAATTTGAAGACGGCCGTGTACAGTTGATTCCTTTCGCTTGGGATTCTCGCACTGAGGGCGAAGGCGGTCAACGCTGGTTTCACCTCTATCCTGATACCACCAACACCGATGAATTCTACTGGACCAATAGCGGTCAAAACTGGAACTTCATGTGTGCTGATTGCCATTCAACGAACCTAGAGAAAAACTACGACAGCGCGAGTAATACCTACAACACTACTTGGTCTGAGATTAATGTCGGTTGTGAAGCGTGTCATGGCCCTGCGAGTGAGCACGTTGAAAAGGCTCAGCTAGCAAAAGCTAACGGTGGAAAGGATGCTCCAGTCTCGGCGCATTATGGTTTTGACCGCGACTTGTCGAAGTCGGTCAAAGAGTGGATCTATCAAGAGGGTAATTCAACCCTGCAACCAAAAGACATCATCCATACCAATCAAGTTCAAACCTGTGCTCAATGCCACAGCCGTCGTACTCAGTTAAATGAAACGGGTGATCACGTTAACGGGTCTTTCTTTGATAAGTATCGCTTGAGCTTGATTACCCCAGAGCTTTACCACAACGATGGTCAAATCTACGATGAAGATTACGTTTACGGATCTTTCCTTCAATCCGTGATGGCTGAAAAAGGCGTCACATGTACTAACTGCCACGATCCTCATACCGCTGAACTAAAAATTGCGGAAGAAGCCGTGTGTAGCCAATGTCATATTGCATCAGAATACACGCCTGAAAAGCACACATTCCACGAAGCGAATACTGAAGCTTCACAATGCACGACTTGTCACATGCCAGAGACGACTTACATGGAGGTCGACCCAAGGCGTGACCACAGTTGGCATATCCCACGTCCTGATATTAGCCAACACATTAAAACGCCGAACGTGTGCACTAGCTGTCATGCAGATCAAACCGACCAGTGGGCAGATAAGCAAATCGGTGAGTGGTTCCCAGATTCTAAGTATCGTAATCAGCAGCACTTTGCCGTTGCCTTTTATGCTGACTCGATAGGGCACAGAGGTGCAGAGGATGCGTTGGCATACTCGGCTCAGGACTCTAGCTTAAGCAATATCATTCGTGCATCGAGCTTAGAACGTTTGGGCGGTAATACGGGTAAGAATACGCTTATTTCGCTGGCAAGAGCGGTGAAACATGATGATGAAATGATCCGTTTGGGTGTGGTACAAGGCTCGTCTGGTTTCCCATTCACTGACCGTTGGCAAATTCTAGAGCCGCTACTGAAAGACCCTGTATTGTCGATTCGTTCAGAAACCGCAGGCGTATTAGTGCGTTATTGGGGAGAAATGAACCCTCTGCAGAAAGACCAAATCAAGCCTGCATTAGAAGAGTACATTGAAATACAGCAATTTAATGCCGACAGAGGATTTGGACGTACTAACCTAGGCAACGTTTACCGAGATTTAGGCCAGCACGACAAAGCGATTGAGTTTTATCTAGGCGCTATCGAGATTGAGCCTTATTTCGAAAACAGCTACGCCAATTTAGCGGATTTGTATCGAGCGCAAGGTAACGAGGCAAAAGCGTTGTCGACCTTGAAGCAAGGTATTGAAGCTCAGCCTAAATCGAGTGTTTTGCCATACAGCACAGGATTGTCTCTGCTTCGTGTGAAAGATTACGAACAAGCAACGGACTACCTTAAACAAGCCGCTGAAACTGCGCAAACCGACCCACAATATTGGTATGTGTACGGATTGGCTTTGGAGAAATCGGATGTGCTTGCGGCAAGTCAATCACTGCACAAGGCTTACCAATTTAGCCGTAACCCACAGCACCTGTATGCCCAGTGTGAAGTGTTGGCGCGAAACAGCCAAATACCGGGCGTACCAAAGGCGTTTGAGCAATGTATTTCATCATTGAGCAAAGTGGCACCGCCGGAGGCAATTAACCAATTGAAAGCTAAGTTTAAATAAAGCGATGAGGTGAGCTTGGCTATTGTGCTTGCTGCTTATTTCGCTTGTAACTAATTATCGCGCTTATGAGCAATTATCACGTTTATAACTTATCGCGCTGATGAACAATTATCACGTGTATAACTAATAGTTATGGGGCTTGTGAGTAGGATGTACGCAGCCAGATTGAATTAAGGGAAGACCTATGAACCATGCGCAACAAGCAATTAACCAACTGATTGAACAAACAGAGAAAAGTGTTATCGGTCAGAGCCACGTCGTTCGGGCTCTGGTGATAGGGTTATTGACTAATGGGCATGTGCTTTTAGAGGGACTTCCCGGTACAGCGAAAACTCGTTCAGTGAAATCGCTGGCGAACCTACTGAACACCAGTTTTGGTCGAATTCAGTTTACGCCTGACCTGCTGCCATCAGATGTAACCGGTACAGAAGTGTATCAAGAGCTTGATGGAAAGCCTCAGTTGCACTTTCAACCGGGTCCTATTTTCAACAGTATTGTTTTAGCCGATGAAGTGAACCGTGCTCCTGCAAAGGTACAAGCGGCTCTGCTTGAAGCCATGGCGGAAGGGACGATTACG
Source organism: Vibrio sp. 10N.286.52.F8 (assembly GCF_041468745.1). Taxonomy (NCBI): domain Bacteria; kingdom Pseudomonadati; phylum Pseudomonadota; class Gammaproteobacteria; order Vibrionales; family Vibrionaceae; genus Vibrio; species Vibrio sp. 10N.286.52.F8. The sequence goes on along the minus strand of NZ_JBFRJF010000018.1, from coordinate 15,383 downwards.
GTGGGTGGTCAAACTCATATTCTGCCAGATCTATTCATGGTGCTCGCTACGCAAAACCCAGTTGAGCAAGAAGGTACGTATCCACTGCCTGAAGCACAGATGGACCGTTTCATTATGAAAGTCACGGTCGACTATCCAGAAGATGAAGCTGAACGCGACATCATTCGACTTGTGCGCAGTGAGGAACTCGGTAGCGAGACGAGTTCGGAATTAGTCACTCCACAGCATATTGAACCTGAATTAGTGCTTGAAGCGCGCCGCCAACTTCCAGACATTGCCGTTTCCGATTTAGTAGAGAACTACATTGTGGCTTTGGTAATGGCGACTCGTAAACCTGAGCGTTATCCAGAATCAGACTTATCGAAATGGATTGAAATTGGTTCAAGCCCTCGTGCATCTATTTCATTGGATAAATGTGCTCGCGCTTATGCGTGGCTGCAAGGGCGTGACCACGTCACGTTAGACGATGTGCGTGCCATGTTGCCAACCGTATTAGGTCACCGATTCTCATTGTCTTACGATGCATTGGCCGATGGTGTTGACCATCAAAGAGTGGTTGAAGAACTGCTTGATAATGTTGAGATCGGATAACTAGGGGGCGTCATGGCGAAGCCAACACAAGCTCCCAGATCGCAAGGCCTTGATCCACGATTGTATTGTGATTACTCAAGGTTAGTGCGAATTCAGGCTCAAGCTGAGTCGTTTTCTCTCCTGCCTCATCTAAAAGCGGGTAGTGTGCTGTCGGGGCGACATAACTCTCTGTTCCGTGGCCGTGGTTTGAACTTCGAAGAATTACGTCATTACCAATTGGGTGATGATATTCGTAACCTCGATTGGAAAGTTACGATGCGAACAGGTAAACCTCATGTTCGTAGTTATACCGAAGAGAAAGACCGTAATGTGATGATCTGTGTTGATCAGCGCAGTTCGATGTTTTTTGCTTCTCAAAACACCATGAAATCCGTTGTGGCTGCCGAAGTCGCTGCACTGTGTGGATGGCGAGTGCTTAAAGATGGTGATCGTGTCGGCTTCGTTTTGGCGTCGCACCAAAAGCTCTTTCATACCAAAGCGCAGCGTTCACAGTCTGATTTATTGGCTCAGTTAAAGCATCTTACCAAGGCTAATCAAAGCTTAGACGTGAGTGTGAGTGACAGCGAGGGTGTTGGTTTTAGCCAGTGGATTGAACTGATCAAGCGAATGAGACTCAAGCAATCAACCTTGATATTCATTAGTGACTGGCGAGACTGCCGAGAACAACATCTCGATCGACTAAAGCAGTTACAGCAACACAACGATATCTTGGCCATTATGGTCACCGACCCATTAGAACAGTCATTGCCTCAAGATCTTGCAAGCGCAAACTGGGTGGTGGGTGATGGTCGCTTTCAACTTAATCTGGATAGCCAATCTAAGGTAAACCTCGCGAGTGAAAGTCTTGCTCAGAAAGCGGCACTGCAGAAACAGTCCCTTGCTAAATTGATGGCGATGAAAAACCTCCCTTATATAGAATTAGACACGTCGGGCAATCACATATCACAGCTGCAGAAGCTAGTGGGAGGGCGCTAAATGGCTGTTGAACATACTCCTCCAAGTACCTATATCCTCCGCGAACTGCACGATGTAGCGATTCCTGACAGTGTGAGCTGGGCTCCTCAAACGATCGGCTGGAAGATCCTTGGCGTTATTCTGTTATTGGTCGCTACCTATCTAGCTTATCGTTTGGCGCAGAAATGGTGGAATAACCGTTATCGCAAAGAAGCGCTTCAAGAGCTCATGATATTGGATGCACGAGACAAAAATTCAACAGAACGAACCTTCAAAGTACTGAAAGTGGTACTTCGTTACCTAGACAGCAGTAATGCAAAGCTGTTTGGACAAGCCTATGTAAACCGTCTAAACGCTTATCTGCCTGTTAGCGCTAACACAAGTGAAAACAGCAATGCGTTCTTTGCCGATGAAATCTCAGAATTATGGATGCAGAGTCTAATTGACCCTAAGGTACGTTTAACCTTTGAACAGCGTTTAGAGGTGATTGAAACCGCGATGATGTGGCTAAAACTTCATAAACCATATCTACAAGCGAAACCGGATGTACAAGCAAAACCAGAGGGGCAAGATAATGTTTGATAGTTTATCTGCCAGCTTTGAATTTGCGCACCCACTGTGGTTTATCGCTCTACCTTTGCCTTTACTTGTTTATTTTGCCGTACCTGCTTATCGCACTAAACAAATGGCCATCAAGGTGCCTTTTTTCAGTGAGTTGGTTGAGGCGATTGGGGAAGCGCCGTCAGAAGGAGCAAGCCAATTAACACCAAGCTGGTGGCAACGAACCTCGCTCATTATTACTTGGGCATTAGTGGTGTGTGCGCTCGCTAAACCAACCATTCTTGGTGAGCCGCAAGTTCGTGAACAATTAGGTCGTGACGTGATGGTGGTTGTCGATTTGTCTGGCTCAATGGCTGAACAAGATTTTACCTCTAAACAAGGGGATAAAATCTCTCGCTTAGATGCGACCAAAGAAGTGTTAGCCGATTTTGCGAAAACCAGAAAAGGGGATCGACTCGGTTTGATCCTGTTTGGTGATGCGGCGTTTGTACAAACGCCATTTACCGCCGACCAAGATGTATGGCTTGAACTGCTTAATCAAACCGATGTCGCGATGGCAGGGCAAAGCACACACTTAGGCGATGCGATTGGTCTTGCGATTAAGGTGTTTGAACAAAGCGAAAAGCAGAGTGCCGCGGTTCAAGATTCAAGTATTGATGCGAATGTGAAAGAGAAAGTTGTGATTGTGCTAACTGATGGCAATGACACCGGAAGCTTTGTCGAACCTATCGATGCCGCCAAAGTCGCCAAGGCGAAAGGCGTTCGTATTCACGTTATCGCCATGGGTGATCCCCAAACCGTGGGAGAAGTGGCGTTGGATATGGAAACCATCAAACGTGTAGCGCAAGAATCCGGAGGTGAAGCCTTTGAAGCGCTCAATCGCGATGAACTGACCAAAGCCTACGCTCAAATCGGTGAACTAGAGCCTCAGCTGTACGAGAGTACGACTTATCGTCCTAAACAGGGGTTACATCATTACTTGATGGCCATTGTTGTTGTGATGTATTTGACTGCGTTTAGCTTGGCGACAATCCGTAGAAGATCGCTTTTGGTTTCTTCAAAGAAAAATTTGAAAGGAGAGGATGATGCCTGATTCTCTCACTCTACAACAGTTCTTCACCCAGTTTCATTTTATCCGACCTTTGTGGTTGTTGGCCTTTATTCCGATGTTCTTCCTGTTATGGGTTCGTTGGAGAGAAGAGACCAAACCAACGTGGAAAGACATTCTACCTGCACACTTACGTGATGCATTGACGATTGGCGAAACAGGCTGGCGTAAGCAGCTGCCATTGAAGCTATTGGTGGTGATTGTAACTATCGCCATCATTATCTGTTCTGGCCCAACATGGCAGCGTGAGGCTTCGCCTTTTGGTGAAGACAAAGCGTCGATGTTGGTTGTGCTTGATAACAGTGAATCTATGCTCGCTAAAGACTTACCACCGAGTCGCTTGGAACGATCTAAGCAGAAAATTAGAGACTTATTGGCAGCTCGGAAAGGCGGTAATACGGGCTTAGTGGTTTACGCAGGCAGCGCACACGTCGCGATGCCCGTTACTCAAGACAGCAAGGTATTCGAACCGTTTCTAGCGGCTATCACACCCGATATCATGCCGGTATCAGGTAAGTCAGCAGAAGAAGCACTGCCATTGATTAATCAGCAACTGTCTGGTGAGTTAGGCTCTTCTGTACTGTTGGTATCAGATGGTGTAAACCCAAGCACCATTAGGGCGTACGAGAGTTTCTTTAACGACAATCCATATCAGTTGCTCATTCTCGCCGCAGGAAATAGCAATGTGGTGAGTGATAATCCAGTCGATCTCGATTCATTACGTAGCTTAGCGAGCAAGACGGGCGGACGAGTGGTTGAGGTGACCGTTGATGATTCGGATATCCAACAACTGAACAGAGCGGTTGAAAGAAACATGCAGCTCAACGGCGAATCTTCAATGCCTTGGAAAGACATGGGCTATGGCTTGCTTATCCCAATGGCGATTATCATGTTGTTGTGGTTCAGAAAAGGCTGGTTGGTGCAGTGGTGTGTCGTTGGTTTGATGATCACAAGCAGCATGTATTCACCAGACACTTTGGCGAAAACGGTCAACTTAACCGCTGAGAAACCCGTTGTGGTGGAGTCGCTTACAGCTTGGGATAAGACCACTCAATGGTGGTGGGACTTATGGCTAACGCCCGACCAACAAGGTCAACGTTTGTTGAACCAGAAAGAGTACCTTCAAGCTGCCAAACATTTTACTGATCCTATGCGAAAGGGCGCGGCTTATTACTATGCTCGTGATTTTAAGCTCGCTCACAGTGCGTTCCTGCAAACCAAAACTGACCTTGGTTTGTACAATGCAGCCAGTGCGTTAGCCAGGCAGCGTGAATACCTTGCTGCGCGAGACCTTTTGAAATCATTAAGCGAGAAAGAGGATCTGTCACCAGAACTAAGAACGGATGTGGAGAACAATCTTGCTGTACTTAGTGGAATTGTCGAAGAGGTAAACCGAACCAGTGAAAGTCAGTCCGGAACTACAGATGGCCCTGAAGAGTCGTTAGAACTCGAAGACGATCAGCCAAGAACGGGTGATGGCGCTGTAGAAGAAACGGTAGCGGAATTGATGCTCAAGGAAACGCTTAATGCCAATGAAATTTTGGGTAGCCAAGAGCTTGCCGATAAGTGGTTAAAACGAGTAGAAGCGGACCCTAAGTTCTTCTTAAAATCTAAATTCCAAATTCAGCTACGAGACCCTGCACCTTCCATCGAACAAGCGTCAAAACAGGAACAGGCATCAAAACAGGAGCAAACCCAATGAGTCGATATGATTTAGCTCTTGAAGCCATTCAATCAAAGAGAGTGCGATTCAGAACTCATAAGTGGTTACTGTCGATGACTCTTATATTGAGTTGGTTTTCTCCTTTTGTTGCTTCTGCTGCCGATATCTTCGATCTGCAAAAAAGTGGTGACGTTGAACTGATCGCTTGGGTAGGGGAAAAGCCAAAGTCAGGCGATAAGATAACGCCGACTAAAGTGAGCGTTAATGAGCAGGTAATTCTGAACATTGAGGTGGCGACGCCGCGTTGGTTAACGGGAGGGACTCGAATCGGCAGTATCGAAATCCCTAACGTGATCGCTAAGCAACGTAACCAACTCGCGACTAATTACACAGAAAGAGTCGGTGGTACTACATGGTCACGTCAGCGTTGGGAATTGACGCTTTATCCGATGACTTCCGGTGAGTTTGTTATTCCAACCGTACCGGTTCGTATCCAAGTTTCTGCTCCTGATGGTTCAAACGTGGGCGGTACGCTTTACACGCAGCCGATTAAGTTTGAAGCTTCGTTGCCTTCAGGTTTACTCGATAATGAAACGCCTTGGTTTTCTGCGACAAAAGTAGATATAGAGCAGCAATGGCAACGCTCAAGTGAAGAGCTAAAAGTTGGCGATGCTATTACTCGAACTATCACGATTAAGGCAAAAGACAGCTTTTCTGTGTTGCTGCCAGATGTGCTAACCAATAAGTCCACTAAGCAGTTCCAAGCTTACCCACAGCCCAACCGTTTGGATGACACTCAAGAACGTGGTGATTATCGCTCAAGCCGAGTTGAACAGACTGTATATGTGATTCAGCAGGGTGGTGAGTTTACGCTGCCAGAGTTTTCATTTCAGTGGTGGGACAGCAAAAATCAACGCCTTGAAAACGTGGTGATAAAAGGCGAAGTGTTTGAAGCCAAACACACAGTCCAATCTTTCATCAAAGCCTACATGTCGGTGTTTATTACTGTTGGTTTGGCGTTATTAGTCTGCATTGCGTTGATTATTTCCGTTAAGCGTTACTACGCAAACCGCCCAACACCGAGTTGGCTGGTACTACGTCGTTTAGTTAAGCAAGGTAATTGGGCTGCATTAAGAACCTTTATCTACCGTCAATTGCGAAACCAAACCTCTCAGTTAGAACTGAATAAAGTGCAACTAGATAAAGCGCAACATGGTAAATCAAATGGACAAAAGCGTTGGCTAGAAGATAGCGAAGCCCTTCAACAAGGATGTGAAGATAAAAACGTATTCACTCGTTTATGGAAAGGGTTACGTAACTTGCCCAGTGACACATCAAACTCAAGCAATTCTCGTTCAATTGCTGCTCGCTTGAAAATCCCTAAAGCCTTGCCAGACTTAAAAGATAGAACTAAGTAGCAAACTTTAGTCATTCGCATCGAACATAATCGACAGGTTCTCTACTATGGAGAACCTGTTTCTTTAATATGGAACTGTATGAAAAGTACCGAACTAAATCTAATTCCTATATTTGTCGCTATTTATGAAGAGCAGAACTTATCTAGAGCTGCTAATCGCATGGATATAAGCCAACCAGCAGTGAGTAAAGCACTTGCAAGGTTGAGAGATATCTATGATGAGCCACTGTTTCATCGCACCACATCAGGCGTAGAGCCAACCACATTCGCTATTGATATCTATCCTGCAATGGCCGCTGCACTTAAAAACTTTACTTCTACCTTATCCGCATCAAGAGACTTCGATCCTAAAACCTCAGGCCGCGTGTTTTCCATTGCCTGCGTCTCGGCGGCGAGCTACGAAATGATGCCAAAAGTCATGCGGTTAATCAGCCAAGTCGCACCAGGTATCGCGTTAGAGGTTCATCCTCTGTTTACCGAAGACTATGAGTCTGATTTAAGGCTGCAAAGACACGACGTGATTGTTGATATGACGCCTAAAGGAAGAACCATGCTTAAGCACGAGGTGATTTCTACAGAAGAGCTGGTCGTGGTGTGTAGTAGTGATCATCCTACGGTTGGCGATACCATCGATATGGAACAGTTCTTAGCACTCGAGCATGTGGTGGTCTCTAGGTGGCATGCGCGCAAAAGCTTATTAAGCTCTGAGCACTATAGTGACCTTGAGAAACGTAGAATCGTGTATCGCGCAGCGGGCATTGTAGAGATGCTTCCTGTTATCGAAGGCTCTGAGTACATCGGAGTAATGCCTGTTTCATCAGTGCGTTGTTTTGCTGAAAAGTACGCGGTAAAAACACTACCATTACCCTTCGAGTTGGAAGACCTCGATATTGGTATGATTTGGCATCCAAGCCGTACTAATGAACCAAGCCATAAGTGGTTACGAGCTAAGATCAAAGCGGCAGCAAAAGAGTTATCAAGTTAGCCTATACAAGGACATAGCCATGGACAGCATTCGCGTGATTTTAAACGGAAAGAAAGCCAATATCCCGGAATTAAGGCAAGCCACCTTTGCGGCGAGGGACAATGATATTGACCTGCAAGTTAGAGTGACTTGGGAATCGTCGGACATGTTTCGTTTGGTAAGCGAGGCAATATGCGATGGTGTTAAGCGTCTGATTGTTGTCGGTGGCGATGGAACGGTGAATGAAGCCGTTAACGCGCTCAACCTGTTCCGTGCCAGTGAAAGACCACAACTGGCGCTTGTCCCAATGGGCACTGCGAATGATTTTGCTACCGCAACGGGAATACCTAACGATATTTCGGGTGCTTTTGAACTAGCGCTGGAAGGCAAGGCGTTTGCGGTGGATAGCGTGCGTGCGAATGACCGCTATTTTATGAATGTCGCTGCGGCGGGTTTTGGTGCTGAAGTCACAGCTGAAACGCCAGTCGAGCTTAAAGATTTTCTCGGTGGCGGTGCGTATACACTAACAGGTGTGGTGAAAGCACTTGGCTTTAAGCCCTACAGTGGCACGTTGCCCATAGACAAAGGCAGCTTTACCGGCGAGATCCTTGTTGGTGCTTTTTGTAATGGTCGCTTAGCGGGTGGAGGACAAGAGTTAGCACCCAATGCATTGATTGATGATCGCTGTTTACCCAGTCGGGTATCGAGCTATCACGCGCCACCATGGCAAGGTGGGTTATCCAAGTCAGTGAGAAGTTCGCCCCGCTGTATGTGGCCTTGAAGGAGAACCTACTTCAACAAGTGGTGGTTCAGGCGGATGAAACGCCGCTCAATGTGCTCAAAGAAGAGAAGCAGTGTTATATGTGGCTTTACTGCTCAGGCGCTGACTCGCCCGAAGCGGCACTGCCGAATGTGAAAAAATCGCCTTGTACGACTATCAAAACAGTCGCGCGAGGGTGTGCCCCGTGGACTTTTTAGGTGACTACAACGGTTATCTACAAACCGATGGCTACACGGCTTATCATGGTCTGCATCACGTCACTAATGTGGGGTGCTTAACGCAAGTTCATGGACGCGAAGAAGCTTCAAGGGGAAGGTAAATCGGGCAAGGCTGATAAAGTGCTGGCTAAACCCCAAAAGCTCTACGGGATAGAATCACGCTTAAAAGGTGCGCCTGCCGAAGAACGCAAAGCAGAGCGTTAAGCGTATGCCAAGCCGATACTGGATGAGCTTTACCAATGGATGACAACCCAGAAGGTGATAGGCTCTAGCCCACTAGGCAAAGCAATAAAGTACTAGCTCGGGCAATGGCCTAAACTCATTCGTTATATCGACGATGGTCACTTATCTATCGATAATAATCGCGCTGAACGCGCAATTAAACCGCTGGTTATTGGCAGGAAAAATTGGCTATTCTCCAACACACCAAACGGTGCTGAGGCGAGCGCGATGCTTTACAGTATCGTCGAGACTGCAAAAGCCAACGGTCTTATCCTCTAAGACTACATGGTCAAGTGCATGAAAGAGCTCGCGAAAGCAGAGCCTGATATCGACGCACTTCTACCTTGGACCTCTTCGGGTCAAGTCAAAACAGACCTCAACAATATTGGCTTTGGCCTCGAAACTTACGTTTGGTGCTAACTATGCCATCGGACTCTAATAACATATTTGGGTTCTTTGATGAGTTTGAAGCTTCAGAAGGAGAGTCACAGCAACCCCCTATAGAGCTGTTTCAAGAACCCGTTGAAATTTTATCAACCCTAGATAGTCAGCCAAAGAAGGTACAACAAGAAGTCTTTGTGATAAATAAAAAGCGACATCCACTCACGGTAGTGAATATATGTAGGATCACGTCCTGCATAAGCGATTTATTCAAATTTAAAGAGTGAATTAATATCGCACCATAAAGAAAAAATACTTCAAATACTCCAGAAATGAGCATGGCTGAGCATAGGGATTCTCAGGTTTGATGATACCAATATCAGGTCAGATGGCCGAACACATTTATGGGTACAACCATGAATTTAACGCATCGCTCACTCATGGTTATCGCTATCACTGTTGCTCTTTCTGCGTGGGGTAGTGATGAAACCAGCTCACGTCCTATTAAGCCAGAACCGCTTCAGACATTACCAACAGAGCAGGTTTCAGTATCCATCGGGGACGCGACTCTTTTCGCAAATAGAGAGTCTGTTGTGATCAATACCTTAGCAGGTGACGAGCAACGCGTATCCATTGAAGCGTTTAAAGGAATCACTTACGCCGATCAACAACGTTTTCAGCACAGTCACTCCGTCAATTAGAACACAATGCTGATAGCGCTATAGATGCGACACAATTTGGCGCCGTGTGCCCACAGCTTAAAATAACCCAGCAAGAGCAATCTGAAGATTGCTTGAATCTTAATATTTGGCGTCCTTCGGAGATCAATGGTTCAGAGTCATTACCCGTGTATGTCTTTATTCATGGTGGGGACTTTGAATATGGCGCAGGTTCTGATACCGACATTAACGGTGATACCGTCGTGGCTAAAAGATACCATTCGATATACGGGTGGCGTTGGCGCTGGAAAGGCGAACCTCGATATTTTCAAAGAGTTCAGTATAGGTGCGTCGTACAACAAAACGATTCAATTCGGCACAAAAAACTCGGGAGTCGCTGCGCTTCAGCAGCTCCAGTTTCGAGTGGCAAACACACCATTGATGCTGGGTGTGAAACATATTATTGGCCAGAGCTCGGTAGAGTTTGAGACCAGTAATGAAGATGTGAATAACGCTATCAATGGCGTTATTCAATATTTTATGGGCGAAAGCTCGGTGACCTCTGGGCTGGGTGTTGTCGCGGAATACGATAATACGATTGATAATCGTTGGACCGTTTCTGCGTTTTATGGCCTGGGTAAAGCGACAGTAGAGGGCAGTCTGTCAGACGATGAAAGTGTCGATGCGTATGGTGCTGGATTTCGCTATCAGATAGCTTGCCGATATGGGTTACACATGGGGGTAGACCTCGCTTTTAGTGACGTTGACAGCGCGTTTTATATAACGGTTGGCAGTGGATTCTAATGATGGAAAGGTGGGTGTTAGTCAATCGATTGATTTTTCTACATGCAGCATAGTTTTCATAGCAATCATGAACTAATATTCTTTTACAACAAACATAACAGGTATCAATATGAAAAATTACGACCCAAATGAATTGGACGCTACGCAAGTATTACTTGATGGTGTCGATACAGATAAACGTTCGACTTTGACTAAGTTAGCGGTTGGGGCTGCGGCACTGCCTTTTGCCTCTGTTTTACATGCAGCCCCTGAAAAACTGGTTGGTCAAAACATCAAACTGATGCCTAACGAGAAAGGGCCATTTGATATCGTTATCGAAAATGGCCGTGTTGTTGATCCTGAAACTGGACTCGACGCAATTCGTCACGTCGGTATTAAAGGTAAGCGTATTGCTGCAATCTCAGACAAAAAGCTGCAAGGCAAAACAATCATCGATGCTGAAGGTCTCGTGGTTGCACCTGGCTTTATCGATATGCACGCTCACGGACAACAACTTCCTGCTGCCCGTGCTCAAGCATTCGATGGCGTAACCACCGCTCTTGAGATGGAATCTGGTCTATTCCCAATCGGAACGTACTACGATATTACTGCTGCTGAAGGTCGCCCGATTAATTACGGCGCTTCTGTAGCATGGACTTACGCTCGTATTCAAGCAAAAGAACCTACGATGCCTGCTCCTGATGGTACGATTGTTTGGTTCCAGAAAGCTTTTTCTAAAAACAATTGGCAAAATACCCTAGCAACCCCAGATGAATTAAAACAAATTCTGGGCTCGGTTGAGCAAGGTCTTAAAGAGGGGGGCTTAGGCATTGGTATTAACGCGGGTTACGCACCAGGTTATGGCCACAAAGAGTACTATGATCTTGCTAAACTAGCAAAACGCTATGAAGTACCAACCTACACTCACGTTCGTTACCTAAACAGCGCAGAGCCACAATCAAGCTTTGAAGCATACCAAGAACTCATTAGCCTGTCGGCGACAACGGGTGCACACATGCACATTTGTCACCTCAACAGCACGTCAGTACAAGATATCGAAGATTGTGCCGATTTAGTTCAATCCGCCATTGATCAAGGTTTAGCCGTTACTACTGAAGCTTATCCTTATGGTGCTGGCTCTTCCGTTATTGGCGCAGAAGTTTTCCGTGGTGACGATTGGTTACAACGTTGGGGTGTACCAAGCGCTAGCTACATGGAAGCGAATGGTAAAGCACTAAACCAAGAAAAAGTCACTGAACTACAAGCATCAGCGCCCGGTACCGTGGTTGTCATGCACTTCTTAAAACCCGATGAGAACAAAGAAGATCGCGCTAAAATGGACCGTTCAGTATTGTTCCCAGGTGCAGCTATCGCTTCAGATGCAATGCCTTGGATGGATGATAAAGGCGTATTAATTGAAGGTGATGTATGGCCACTTCCAAGCAACGCAATAGCTCACCCTCGCTCACTTGCTTGTTTCTCTCGTTTTATTGAAAAATATGTCGAGGAATACAAAGCGGTAACATTAGTAGAAGCGATGGAAAGAACTAGCTTAAACGCATGTCGTATTCTTGAGGATGCTGTGCCACAAATGGCAAATAAAGGTCGTATTCAAGTAGGTAAAGATGCTGATTTAGCTATTTTCAAACTTGATGAAGTAAAAGCCGTTGCAACATTTGATAAACCAAATGCCCTTTCTACAGGCATGAAATACGTACTTGTAAACGGGACACCTATCATTGAAGCTGGTGAAATGTTGTTAGATTCAAACCCAGGTGAAGCGGTTCGCAACAAAGTTACTGGCTAAGTTATCCTGACTTAAAAGGTTGGGCATTAGCTCAACCTTTTTTATTGCTTACCGAGTAAATATAGACAACGAAAATCGAAAGAGAGCATGCTATGAGCAAGAAGCCTATTCCAGTAACAATTTTAGCCGGATTTTTAGGAGCAGGGAAAACGACCCTACTAAACCATATATTAACCAATGCAAATGGAATGCGCATGGCTGTGATCGTCAATGATTTTGGATCAATCAATGTTGATGCGGAGTTAGTTAAATCTGAAAGTGAAAATATGATCAGCCTAGAGAATGGCTGTATCTGTTGTAACCTTGCAGAAGGACTAGTCGTTTCGGTAATGCGTTTACTCGCATTAGAGGAACGCCCAGACCATATTATTGTTGAAACTTCAGGTATCGCAGAACCCAAAGAAGTGGCACTTCAATTTGAAGATCCGGAACTGCAAGCACACGCACCTTTAAATGCAATCGTGACGACGATCGATGCGGAAAACATTTTAGGGCTAGAAGGCCCAATGGAGACGTTGTCGAAGCAGCAAATTCAAGTGGCTGACATTGTTCTGGTTAATAAAGTTGACCTAGTCGATGCTGATAAACTAGAGCAAGTCAAAGCATGGTGCCGAGTACAAGCTCCGTTTGCTAAATTGATTGATATTTCATTCGGCGAAGTGGATTTACCTATCTTATTTGATGCCCCTGAAAGTACGCGCTTTGTTACTAACAAAATAGCGGCTGATCAAAGGGAATGCCAGCACCATGATTGTCATGATGAGCACTGTCATCACGTGAACCATGATTTCGAAACATTCAGCTTTGAAACTGATCAACCGCTTAATCTACAAAGTTTGTATCCTCTACTGCAACAGTTTTCAATTGATGCTTATCGCATGAAAGGTATTTTAAATTTAACCGATCGTCCTGATCATCGCTGTGTATTTCAGTGCACGGGCCAGCGAGCCAATGTGACGGTTGGAGATGCATGGGAAGATGATGAATCTCGTTCGTCACGGTTAGTCTTCATTGGACCTAAAGGTGGCCTTGATAAAGAGAGTATGCGTAAAAAACTGAACGCACTGGTGGCGTAGTTAGAACGGAAATGGAGTAGATGGCAAGCCTATCAACCTAGCGCTTGCCTATACCTAGCTTACCTCTGCCTACTTTGCATTGACTCATCCTAAGCATCCTTATCTTATTGAATTATTGGCTACTTTCGATTCTATTCGGTTTTTCCAAATCCATATTGCTCATTCCCCTCGCCATCTGAAACAAAATAGTCTTATCGATTTTCGAGACTCTGTTCATCAGTACCTTCTCAGAATCGGTTAACGTCAAAAAGCAGATAAAGACTCAATCGTGGGTTATTAGGGCGTGTTGATCAGCGATTGTTAGATCGATGGTTATTCCTCAATGATGGAATCAAAATGACGACTAAATATAGAATAAACCATGACTTGTCCCGCCATAATCGCGCCAAACATCAGCAAGGCGGACAGACCAATATTCGGAATGGGTAAAATGGAGGTCGCAAAGAAGGACTCACTTGCTCCGACAATGATTCGACTACCGGGGACAAGAATGATGATCCCTTGAATAATGTATATGAGTGGTGGAACGTGACGCAATTTTCCCATCCCCAACCCGTAAAGCGTAATGAGTATTGTGCTTACCCATGTACCTACAACCCAATCGGAAGTAAACCAATGTGGCCCCCACATGCCAATTGCCGCGACAGGAAGGCCTAAGAGAATTTCTGTCATACTTGCGTTGAAAATAAGGCCAATAGCGACAGAAATCCCGATCAGTGCGGTGACATGAAGAACGAATGGGATTTCATCAATAAATACCGGTACCGATAATGGTTGATTGATTATGTTGGCTAAGCCTAACCCCATAACAATGCCGATGAATATTTTCATTACTATGAGTGCGCTTTGTGCAAGCAGTTCGATACCTGACCGAAAGTCATTGAGAGCAAGACTGGCTAAGCCGTTGGTGACGGTTAACCCAGGAATAAAAAGGACAATGGAAGAAATGCACAGTGCCAATGTTGGTAAGCCGGGAACCTGTGCCGCTATCATACCGGTTAAGAAACTGGCTACTAAGGCGACAAAGAACTCGACAAGAATGCTTCTTGGCCCAGTCAGGAAAATTTGTGCTAGCCAGGCTATAGCGCCCAGAATAATGGATAAACCGACCGCCAGATAAGTACTGCCAACTAACATTAAATAACATGGCGGAAGCAATAAATTGGCAAAGCACAAGGTACGATTCGAGTAGGTTTCTGAACCTTCGTAATGGGAATGAGTCGAAAACCCTTTAAGCGTTGCGACTAAATCACGTAAGTTAACCGAGGGTGGTTTTTTGTTTTCCATCACGACTTTTTGCGTGGGTTGCTCAAAAATAGTGATGACTTTTGTCGGGGTCACATCAATAGAGACATCAATGTTCTGGCGTTTTGCATAAGCTTGAGTGTATTGAGCTACCGAGTAAGGCGCACAACCAGATTGATGTAATCGGTCCGAAAAGCTCAAAATTTCTTGCTGGCATTGTTCGATATGATTTGTTTGTTTCATTCTGTTTGTTTCTCAATAACCAAGGCGATATATGTTTGAGGGGCATTCTAATTCAATAGTATCCTCATTCAAGCGTAACCAATAGTCGTGTATAGAGGACGGGCCCCTACAAACGAACAAGGCAATGGTTAAAAAGATAGGATTCATTGAATGAGAGGTTATCAGTTTATCGTTGAGGTAAATCAGTCATTGTTGAAGCTGCAACCTCAAAAATAGATCCGCTCACGCAGCTATTTGAAGGCGTAAAACTCCAAATCCATGAGGTGATTGATTTAACTCTGAGGCTTTTAGAAAAGCTCGGTAATGAGTAAAGGAAACTAATATTTAGGAAATGGAAGCCTAAATAAGATTGATGATGAGCGTTAGAATCACAACTAGAATGGAACCGACATAAGCAATTTCAATAATGTTTGAATCAATCCAGTTGCAGTATGCTTGAATTGCTAAACTCAGTTTGTTTTTCATAATGGCCTTTGGAAAATTAACCGAAATCTACTGTAAATAATAGCTTATTATGAGTGAGCTTTGATGACGGTTTCAAAGGTTCCTTAGCGCTAACAGTGTGATTGCGGCGCTCACGTATTAACAATATCGTCCCGTGGGTTCATGGGGCGGATACAGTCGATAAGGTTTAAGAGCAGAAAGTTGGGCTAAAAAAGAGCCGCTTATTTGTGGTTCATCGCGGCTTTCCAAGAAGTAGTCGGTATCTC
>NZ_JBFRJF010000017.1:3773-6761 GCF_041468745.1 Vibrio sp. 10N.286.52.F8 | reverse complement strand
TGAACCATAAAAAAGCCCCGAACAAATGTTCAGGGCTATTTTTATTCAGTGATGAACTGGAAGATTAACCGCCAACAGCGATACGCTTCATGTCGCTCATGTAGCTACGTAGCTCTTCACCAATGTATTCTACAGGGTGGTTACGGATAGCTTCGTTTACTTCAATTAGCTTAGCGTTATCAACTTGGTTAGATGTCTCACCTAGACCACGGCCGATGACGTCCGTTGCTACTGAAGGCATGAACTTCTCACGTAGTAGCGGTGTTGCTACGTTAGCGAATAGGTAGTTACCGTACTCAGCAGTATCAGAGATTACAACGTTCATTTCGTAAAGACGCTTACGAGCAACTGTGTTTGCGATTAGTGGAAGCTCATGTAGAGATTCGTAGTAAGCAGACTCATCAATGATGCCTGATGCCGTCATAGCTTCGAATGCTAGCTCAACACCGGCACGAACCATAGCAACCATTAGGATACCGTTGTCGAAGTACTCTTGCTCTGAGATTTCTACGTCAGAAGCTGGGTAGTTTTCGAATGCAGTTTCGCCTGTCTCTTCACGCCAGCCTAGTAGGTTCACGTCATCGTTCGCCCAGTCAGCCATCATTGTGCTAGAGAAGTGACCAGAGATGATGTCATCCATGTGCTTGTTGTAAAGCGGACGCATTAGGTCTTTAAGCTCTTCAGAAAGCTCAAACGCTTTAACTTTAGCCGGGTTAGATAGGCGATCCATCATGTGAGTTACGCCACCAAACTTAAGTGCTTCAGTAATCGTTTCCCAACCGTATTGTAGAAGCTTGCCTGCGTAGCCAGGTTCGATGCCATCAGCAATCATCTTCTCGTAAGATACGATAGAACCCGCTTGTAGCATGCCACAAAGGATAGTTTGCTCACCCATCAGGTCAGATTTAACTTCTGCTACGAAAGAAGACTCTAGGCAACCTGCACGGTGACCACCAGTACCTGCAGCCCAAGCTTTAGCGATATCCCAACCTTCGCCTTTAGGGTCGTTTTCTGGGTGAACAGCGATAAGTGTTGGTACACCGAAGCCACGTTTGTACTCTTCGCGAACTTCAGAGCCTGGACACTTAGGTGCAACCATTACTACAGTAAGGTCAGCACGTAATTGCATGCCTTCTTCCACAACGTTGAAGCCGTGAGAGTAACCAAGAGCAGCGCCTTGCTTCATTAGAGGCATTACTGTTTCAACAACGTTTGTGTGTTGCTTATCAGGAGTAAGGTTGATTACTAGGTCTGCTTGAGGGATTAGCGTTTCGTAGCTACCCACAACAAAGCCGTTTTCATCAGCATTTTTGAATGATTGACGCTTTTCATCAATTGCCGCTTGGCGTAGAGCGTAAGATACGTCTAGACCAGAATCACGCATATTTAGACCTTGGTTTAGGCCTTGAGCACCACAACCAACAATTACGATTTTCTTACCTTCAAGGTATTCAGCTTCTGTCGCGAATTCTTCACGATCCATAAAGCGGCAACGACCTAATTGGTCTAGTTGTTCACGAAGGTTTAATGTATTGAAATAGTTAGCCATTCTAGGGCACTCCTTTAAAAATAAGTCCGTAAGGTCGATATCTCTCTATCGAATGACTTCATACTAAAACAGACACTCCGTTGCTGAAAGTGATATATTCACAATTAGTTATTGCAATAAATGCAACATGGAAACGATCGCAGAACATGAACATAAAATCTCTACAATTATTTATACATTTATGCGACAGCAAGAGTTTCAGCAAAACCGCTGCTGCTATGCACGTCAGTCCTTCAGCGCTGAGCCGTCAGATACAAAAGCTTGAAGAGGAAACAGGACAAGAACTGCTAATCAGAGACAACCGCAGTGTTGATCTTACCCCAGCAGGAAAACACCTATTGCCTGTAGCATTGAGCATCGTGGGAGAGTGGCAGCAATATAACCTTCACCTGAAGGGCGGAGAGCAAGAACTTAAAGGTGAGATCCGTATATTTTGTTCAGTAACGGCTAGCTACAGTCACCTACCTGAACTCATAACCGAATTTAGGGCTATTCATCCGTATATTGAATTTAAGCTCTCTACTGGTGATCCAGCTCAATCCATCGACAAGATCTTAAACGATGAAGCGGATATCGCGATTTCAGCAAAGCCAGACATCCTTCCTTCAAGGTTAGAATTCGAAACCATCAGCGATATTCCACTGTCAGTCATCATTCCATCTGGTGTGAGTAGCTTTAGCCAACAACTGCAATCCGATAAGCCAAACTGGAATGAAGTGCCCTTTATCATCCCAGAAGCAGGAACAGCGCGTGAACGAGCCAATGCATGGTTTAAAAAGATGAAGATAAAACCCAACATATACGCGCAAGTTTCTGGCCATGAGGCGATTGTAAGTATGGTGGCACTAGGATGTGGAGTTGGCATCGCACCTGATGTGGTCATAAACAACAGTCCAGTAAGAGATAAAGTTAGCCGCTTAAAGATAGAACCTATCAAGCTATTTGAGTTAGGCGTATGTTGTAAGCGAGCACAGCTAGATAACCCTCTAATTCGAGCGTTCTGGCAAGTTGCAGAAGGGAAATATTTAGCGGACTAGTCGTCATTGTTTTAAATACAAAAAAGGGAAGAGCACGTCAGTGCCCTTCCCCTTTTATTTATGTATATCGCAGATAAGAAAAAAGCCCGCTGATTTCTCAGCGGGCTTTCTAATGGTGGTGGAGGGATAGGGATTTGAACCCTAGAACCGCTATTAACGGTTGCCGGTTTTCAAGACCGGTGCTTTCGACCACTCAGCCATCCCTCCAAAAAATTGTCATCAACAGATTAGTACACTGTAGATGTTGTTACATGTATACACAGGTAACGATATTTAAAGCCTGGCGATGTCCTACTCTCACATGGGGAAGCCCCACACTACCATCGGCGCTATTGTGTTTCACTTCTGAGTTCGGCATGGAATCAGGTGGGTCCACAATGCTATGGTCGCCAAGCAAATTTT